>CALGOD010000960.1 GCA_937957845.1 uncultured Nocardiopsis sp. | reverse complement strand
GTAGTGGTTGAGGAGTCGGGAGAAGTCGGTGCGCCGGTCCCAGGCGACGAGCCCGCGGTAGACGTCGGAACGCTTGAGGGCACGCGGCCACAGGGGCCGGACCAGCGGGTGCTGTGTTCCGAAGGCCCGCGAGCACCAGAACCAGTCGGTGTCCCAACGCCACAGGTAGTCGTCGATGGTGAGGTAGTCGCCCGGGCCCTCGCCCGCGTAGCGCTGGATGGACCGGTAGTAGATGTCCCTGCCGGTGTAGTCGCTGGTCCAGGGGGCCTGGTCGGTGAAGCGGGCCAGGGTCAGGTACAACTCGTCCGGTGCGAAGGCGACCCCGTCCACGAAGTCGACCGGCCGACCGTCGTGCTCGTGGTCGGCGCAGACGCGCGCGAGTGCCTCCATGGCCTCCGTCGCGTCGTGGAAGCGCAGGTGACGCAGGTGCACGTAGGGGGAGACCGGCTCCAGTTCGATGCGCAGGCGCAGGCTGTACCCCAGGGTTCCGTAGGAGTTGGGGAAGCCGTGGAAGAGGTCGCTGAACTCGTTGTCCCGCCTGGCCGTGACGACGTCGCCGGCGCCGGTGAGGATCTCCATCTCCTGGACCGCCTCGTGCGGCAGACCGTTGCGGAAGGAGGAGGACTCGATTCCCATACCGGTGACGGCACCGCCGAGGGTGATGGTGCGCAGCTGTGGAACGACGGTCGGCATGAGCCCGTGCGGAAGAGTGGCGGCGACGAGGTCCTCGTAAGTGGTCATGCCGCCCACGTCGGCGAGACGCTCGACGGGATCGATGGAGATGACGTCGGTGAACCCCGACACGTCCAGGGCGGGCACGTCACCGGCCTCGCGGAACCGGAAGAGGTTGGACGTGGGCTTGGCCAGTCGTACCGGTGCGTCGGGAGGCAGCGCCCTGTAGTCGCGGCGCAGTCTCTGCACCGCGGCGATGTGCCTGGCGAATCCCGCCCGCCCCCCGGCGGAGACGTCGGTGACCGTTCCCTGCTGTTGAGCAGCCATCCCAGTTCCCGTCCCTTGACGACGCACACCGTCGATCGGCGCCGAGCCGCGCGGGACCCGCGCGGGCGGACCGATCCACTCAGTTCTACCTATCGGTAATGATGTTGTGCTACCCCATTTGTTCCGTGTCGCCCATGGACTTCCTCTCACCGTGCCCGTACGGAGAAGGCCGTTCCGGCAGGGCTCGTCGGACCCGTGGGCTCCGGCTCGCCACAGTGGTACGGCGCTGGTCGTAGGATCTGGGTTCGTGCGTATCGCTCTCGTAGATTCCGGTATCGGCATGCTCTCGACCGCGGCTGCCCTACACTCCGCGCGTCCGGACGCCGACCTGTTCCTGTCCATGGACCCGGACCACATGCCCTGGGGTCCGCGCACCGCGGACGAGGTCATCGCACGTGCGCTCACCGGGGCGCGCGTCGCCCTCGACGCGGCGGGCGAGCCGGGGCTGGGCGCCGTGGTGGTGCCGTGCAACACCGCCCCTGTGCACGGTCTGGCGGAGTTGCGTGCCGAGTTCGAGCCGCGGATCCCGGTGATCGGTACGGTGCCCGCGATCAAACCCGCCGCCGCCGCGGGCGGACCGATCGCGGTGTGGTCCACTGCCGCGACCACGCGCAGCGAGTACCAGCGTCGGCTCATCGAGACCTTCGCTCACGGCGTGGAGGTGACCCCGGTGGCCTGTGCGGGACTGGCCGAGGCGGTGGAGTCGGCCGATCCCCGCCTGATCGACGACGCGGTGACCTACGCCGCCGAGCTGACCCCCGACGACGTGCGCGGCGTCGTGCTCGGCTGCACCCACTACGACCTGGTCAGTGAGCAGATCACGGCGGCCCTGGGCGGGCGGGTCACACTGTTCACCGCCGCCGGGGCCGTGGCCGCTCAGGCACTGCGCCGCATCGGCGACCCGCCGCCCGGGAACAGGCCGGGCCGGGTCCGGGTACTGGCCAGTGGCCGTCCCGCTCCGATGCCCGCCGCCGCGCTGGCCTATCCGGCCGGCCGCGCACTCGCGGGCGGAATGCGCACTCCCACCCCGTAGGGGCGTGCGGTGAACGTTCGCCCTTCCGCCCCGCTCCCACCCGGGGTACCACTTCCGACCCTCCCACGGGGGCACCGCTGACAGGCCCCTCCCAGGAGGCTCCGGCCTGTCTGGTCCACAGCTCTCCCCGACGACCCCTAGGAACGCGGTGCCAGGGTCTCCGCCATGGACCTCGCCCGTCCGGTGGGCTCCGGACCGGCCGGGACGGCCGGGACGGCCGCGTTGTCCAGTGCCCCGGCGGCCAGGGTCCGTACCAGGGCACGCACCCCCGCCGTGTCGTTGTCGTGCAACAGGGTCTCCAGCAGCGACAGCGCCGCGCGCTGGTCCCCCGGGCGCTCCCGCACATACCGCCACTGCGGCTCGGTCGCCGCGTCCGAAAGCATCAGGGTGCGCCCCACCTGGCCGAGGGCCGTCAGCAGCGGGGTGTCGTTCGGTTTCTGTTCCAGGGCGGCGTTGACCTGTTCTGCCTTCTGCTCGGGGTCAACCTCCTCGG
>CALGOD010000959.1 GCA_937957845.1 uncultured Nocardiopsis sp. | reverse complement strand
AACCGCTTCCGGACCATGTGGACGAGGTGCTGTCCCTGCTTGTCCGGCGGAGACACATCCCAGTATGTGATGACCATTGGGGGAACACCCGGAGTGGGAACGCTCCCACGACCGGGTACCGGCAAATTAACAGGATCCGCACACCTCCACAACGGGTGTTCGGCAGGAAAATCCGTGCGTACTGCCTCGCATCCATGTCACAGAGTGAGAAGGCACGGGGGTTCATGCGCTGCGAGGCCAGACCGTGACACCCTGACATTCATTGATGTCACTATTCGGTGGGGTGGGTTCCGCACGGAACGAAAAGGGGCGTGGCGGCCCCACCGCCACGCCCCTTTTGGACTCAACCCCAAAAACCGAAGCTGTACAGGAGCCCGTTGGTCGCCGCGATCACACCCAGCGCCAACACCGTTCCCGTGACGAAGGAGGTGCGCAGCGACCGCAGCAGGAACTCCACCGCCACCAGGTTGTTCAGGATGAAGTAGCCCAGCATGGTCGCGTGCCAGAAGGAGTCCATCGTCAAGGGCTCGAAATAGTACGGCGCCCCGGTCCACACGTCGGTCTCGGTGGTGAACCACGACCACGCCAGCGCCGCCCCGTACCCCAACGGAATCTGGATCAACGGCAGGATCAACAACGGCAGCAGCTTGACGAACCCCCACAGGCCGGGTTGGTCGGCACGACGCGCCTGCGACTGCGCCCGTCGGGCCGCCTCCTGCTCGGCGCGCACACGCTCACGGTGCGCACGCTCGGCCTCCTGCCGACGGCGCTGTTCGAACTGCTGCTCCTGAGCCCGGCGCTGCTCCTCCACACGCCTGCGCTGTTCCTGCCGGTGACGCTCCTGTTCCTGCTGCCGGTAGGCGTCCGCCCCGGCGGGGGCATCACGCCGACCACCGTACAGATCCGCGTAGGGGTCCTGCCGGCCCTGCTCTCGGTGCGGCGTCCCGACGCCCTGCCCATAGGCCGCGGTGGCGCCCTGCCCGTACTGCGCGGTGGGAGGCACCTGTGGGGCCTCGGAGAACCGGGCCGTGGGCTGGTGCCCCTGCTCCCCCAGCACCGACGTGGCACCACCGTCGGGGCCCGGATCACCACCCGCGACACGGGTGGCCTGGTCATCACCCCACGCACCCGCCGCGGCGGCCCCGGCCGCACCTCCCACGGCCGCGGCGCCTCCCGTGCCCAACACCTCGGTGCGCTGATGGTTCTGCGTCTCGCCGGCGGAGGCGGCCAACGCGTCGTTGACCTTGGCCACCTGCTCCTGGACACCTCTCATCATGGTCTCGGGCAGCCAGGCCGGTCCCACGTGCACGTCCCCCAGGTGGTCCAGGATCTCCCCCGGTCCCGGGCGTCCTCGGGCGTCCTTGGAAAGGCACGCCGCCACCAGGTGGCGCAGGGATTCGGGGACGCCCGACAGGTCCGGTTCATGACCGATGATCCGCATCACCATCGTGGGCATGTTGCCCTCACCGAAGGGTCCGACCCCCGAGGCCGCGTAGGCCAGTACCGCCCCGTAGGCGAACAGGTCGCTGGCAGCGGTCAAAGGCTCGCCCTGCACCTGCTCCGGACTCATGAAACCGGGTGTACCGATGATCGACTGCGTCGCCGCGGTCCCGTCGGTGGCCCGAGCGATACCGAAGTCGATCACCCGGGGGCCGTCCTCGGCCAACAACACGTTGCCGGGTTTGAGGTCGCGGTGGATCAGACCGACCCGGTGGATCTCCGCCAGTGCCTCGGCCAGCCCCGCGGCCAGTACGCGCAGACTGGCCTCCGGAAGCGGACCATGCGCCCGCACCGCCTCGTCCAACGGCAGGGACGGCACATAGGAGGTCACCAACCACGGCACCTGGTCGTCAGGGTCGGCGTCGATGACCGGAGCGGTGAAGGCACCGCTGACCTGGCGGGCCGCGGCGACCTCACGGGCGAAACGCTCGCGGAAGGAGGCGTCAGCGGCCATGTGCGGGTGGATGCGCTTGATCGCCACCGCACGCCCACCCGCGGAGCGGCCGAAGAACACCTGTCCCATACCGCCAGAACCCAACCGGCCGATCAGCCGATACCGGCCGATGCGTTCGGGGTCACTGGGATCGAGCCTAAGGGACACTACAGCCTCCACACACGACGCTTCGTCAACCCCCCGGGACCGGAAGGTCGAGCACACCGCTTTCCCCGCGGTGCCACAGACCCGGCGGCGGGAAAACGTCCGGGCCCCAACCTATCGGCGCCCGCGACCCTCCATTCCCCATCCGGGGCCGAAGCGCCCACCCGCGACACGGCGCCGCCGTCGGGCGCATCCGCGTCCCGCTGGACGGCGCCCCCGACCACCCC
>CALGOD010000958.1 GCA_937957845.1 uncultured Nocardiopsis sp. | reverse complement strand
CGGGGAGTCCCCGAGCGCCGAAACCGTCGCACCCCCCGACGACGACCTCGTGGCCCCTCCTCCGCCGGTCACCGACGGCGGGGCCGCGAAGGAGGACGTTCCCCACGACGCCGGGTCCTCGACGGCGCCTTCGTCACCACCGCAGGAACCGGGACGGGTTCCTCCCTGCGACGACGACGATGACGACGACGAGGACGACGAGGACTGCGACGACGACGGCGAGGAGGACGACGATGACGACTGAGGGGCCGTTCGACGGGGACTCCCCGACGGAGGACCTCAGCGGCGTACCCGGCAGGGGCGCCTGGGGTGGGTCCGAGCACACCGCCCTGTACCCCACGATGGTCCTGCGGGGGCCCCAACCGGAGATGCCACAGCGGCGGCGTGTTCCGGCCCGTCTCCTCATCACGGCCTGGGTCGTCCTGCTCATGGCCGGGGTCCTCCTGCTCGTCAACGTCGTGACGTGGAGCATGCTCACCGCCAGGAGCCAGGACCGCGTCGACCGTGCCCTCTCCCAGGAGATCGGCGAGTTCCAGGAGTTCGCCCAGGTGGGGGTCGACCCGAACACCGGGGAGGCGTTCACCGATGTCTCCACTCTCATTCGGGTCCACCTGGAACGTCAGTACCCCGACCAGGCCGAGATCCTCTTCGGCTGGGTGGAGGAGGCCGCACCCGACCCGGGTGCGGGAAGCGCACCCGGGTCCACCTCCGAGGCCGGACGGATCCGCCAGGGTCAGGAACCGCCCTTCGACGTGTCCGCCGATCCCGACATGGCCGCGGCCATCCTGGAGTCCCCCGGCGCCCGGGGGACCCTGGACACCCCGGCCGGCCCCCTGCGCTGGGAGAAGATCCGCGCGCTGCCCCCGGACGGACAGGACGGCGCCCCCGGATGGTTCGTCATCGGCTACTTCACCGAGGCCGACGAGGACACGATCACGACCACCATGCAGACGATCGTGCTGGTCAGCGCGGTGGGACTACTGGTCGCGAGCACCGCCGCCTGGTGGGTGGCGGGCCGGATCCTGGCCCCCGTGCGCCTGGTACGCCAGACCGCAGCCCAGATCACCGAGGAGGACCTCACCCGGCGCATCGACGTGTCGGGACGCGACGACATCGCCGCCCTCGCCGAACAGTTCAACAGCATGTTGGATCGCTTGGAAGGCGCCTTCACGGCCCAGCGGCGGTTCGTCGACGACGCCGGACACGAGTTGCGCACACCCATCACCATCGTCCGCGGGCACCTGGAGCTGATGGGCGACGATCCCGAGGAGAGACGTGAGGTCGTGCGCCTGGTCACCGACGAGCTGGACCGGATGGGTCGGATCGTCGAGGACCTTCTCCTGCTGGCCAAGGCCCAGCAGCCCGACTTCCTCCATGTGCGGGAGGTGTCCCTGGCCGAGCTGACCAGTGACATCGACGCCAAGGTGCGACCGCTCGGCGACCGTGACTGGCGGCTGGAGGGCCTGGCCGAGGAGAACGCCCTCCTGGACCCGCAGCGGGTGACACAGGCGATGGTGCAACTGGCCGCGAACGCCGTACGCCACACCGAGCCCGGTTCCACGATCAGGATCGGCTCCGCCCTCGCTGACGGCCACGTGCGTTTCTGGGTCGCCGACCAGGGACCGGGCATCCCGGCCGAGGAGCACGGGCGCATCTTCGCACGCTTCTCACGAGGCGGAGGCGCGGCCAGGGGAGACCGGGGCGCCGGTCTGGGCCTGGCCATCGTCCGTGCCATCGCGGAGGCCCATCACGGACGGGTGGACCTGCGCTCCGCTCCGGGAGCCGGATCCACGTTCACACTCGTCATCCCCACCGGAAAGAGGTACGTGTGAGTCGCATCCTCATCGTCGAGGACGAGGAGCGGATCGCCTCGTTCGTCCGTAAGGGCCTGGAGGCCGGCGGTTTCACCACGACCGTGGTGGGCACCGGCGCCGACGCCGTGGACTACGCGGTGACCGGCGGTTTCGACCTGATGCTGTTGGACCTGGGACTGCCGGACACCGACGGGTTCGATGTCCTCAGGCGCGTGCGTTCGATGGGCGTGGACATCCCCGTGGTCATCCTGACGGCGCGCGACGGCGTGCGGGACACGGTGACGGGTCTGGAGATCGGAGCCGACGACTACGTGACGAAGCCGTTCCGCTTCGAGGAACTGCTGGCACGGGTGCGGCTGCGGATGCGCACCGAAAGGCCCGCGGAGATGACCGTCCTGCGTGCGGGCGGCCTGGCGTTGGACCTGCGTACGCGGCGGGTCGCGGTGGAGGAGGCCTCGGTGGACCTGACCGCGCGGGAGTTCGCCCTGTTGGAGCTGTTGATGCGGCACCCCGAGCAGGTGCTCACCCGGCAGCAGATGCTCTCGCACGTGTGGGGCTACGACTACGACCCGGGGTCGAACGTGGTGGACGTGTTCGTGCGCGCGTTGCGCCGCAAGGTGG
>CALGOD010000957.1 GCA_937957845.1 uncultured Nocardiopsis sp. | reverse complement strand
CCTACGGCACCCGGGATGCTCCGCTTAGGGCTGCTTCCTTCCGGACCTGACCCGGTTCACGGTATCCCGCCGCGTAGGACCCGGCCTTCGACACCACGTGTCCGCCGACCTGTTAGCCCGGTCGGCGCCCTCCTCGGGTGGGGAATTCGGCCCCGCATGGAGGGGATTTCGGGTACAGGGCACCCCTAGCGCCCCGCTTAGCACGATCGCTTCCAGGCTACCCGCTGCCGCTCGGCGTGGGTAATGGAGTGGCACACTCACTCCGCGCCACGCCCCCGTGACGGGTCCGCGCTACCCGTCCCCGCCCACCGCCCGTCACCGGCGGGCGGCGAAGAAGGAGGTGAGCAGATCGGAGGCGTCGGCGGCGAGGACGCCCGCCGCCATCTCCATCTGGTGGTTGAGGCGACGGTCCTGGGGGATGTTGTAGAGGCTCCAGCAGGCGCCGCCTTTCAGATCCGCCGCCCCGTAGACGAGGCGGGAGATCCTGGCGTTGACGGCGGCACCGGCGCACATGGCACACGGCTCCAACGTGACGTACAGGGTGTGGCCCTCGAGCCGCCAGGTGCCGGCGCGACGAGCGGCAGCCGAGAGGACCAGGATCTCGGCATGGGCGGTGGGGTCTCCGAGCTCCTCCCTGCGGTTGTGGTCGGCCGCCACCACCGCTCCCTCTGGGTCGACGAGGATGGCGCCGACCGGCACGTCGCCGTGGCCCATGGCGAGGCGCGCCTGGTCGAGGGCGTGACGCATCAGAGCGGTGTCGTCCATTCGGCCCGTTACTCCTCGTCGACTACCATGTGGGTACTCTCCTGGGCCCTCCGGGAGAGTTCCGCGAGGGGCCACAGTCTGGTCCCTCGAACTCGCGACAGACGCGAACCACAACTGAATTCAGCATTGGAGGGATCGCATAGTCTGGTCTAGTGCGCGGCACTGGAAATGCCGTTGGGGGTTACCGCCCCCTCGAGGGTTCAAATCCCTCTCCCTCCGCCACACCAGCCACAACTGAATAGACCTGGAGGGGTCGCATAGTCTGGCCTAGTGCGCGGCACTCGAAATGCCGTAAGGGGTTACCGCCCCTTCGTGGGTTCGAATCCCACCCCCTCCGCCATCCTCTTTCCATGGGTCCGGGGAGTCGCTCACGGTCCCGACACGGCTCTGGAGGGATGATCGCCCCGTGACCATCGACACACCTGCCATCCGCCACATCGCCGGCCTCGGCATCGCCTACGAGGTGACAGATCACGGGCCGGTGCGTTCTCTCGAGGAGGCGGCGGCCGCTCGGGGCATGGATCCCGACGATCTGATCAAGACGCTCGTCGTCCGCCGCGGTCCCGACGACTACGTGCTGGTGCTGGTGCCCGGGCTGCGGGTCATCGCCTGGCCGAGGCTGCGCGCCTTGCTCGGCGTCAACCGCCTGACGATGGCCGACCCCGACGAGGCGAAAGACGTCACCGGCTACGAGCGGGGCGCCATCACCCCCTTCGGGCTGAAAAGGCCCCTGCCGGTGATCGCCGACGAGCGGATCGCGGGACGCCGGGTGTCGATAGGAGGGGGAGCGCACGGGGTCGGCGTGATGGTCGACGGCGACGACCTGATCCGGGTGACGGACGCGACGGTGGCCGACGTGACCGACCCCCGGTAGGCGTACCATGACGCCCGACGGAGGGGTGGCCGAGCGGACGAAGGCGACGGTCTTGAAAACCGTTAGGCCCCGTGAGGGGTCTCGCGGGTTCGAATCCCGCCCCCTCCGCTAGTTCTCCTGGACGTCCTCCCGCTTCTCGCGTTTGATCGCCGCTTCGAGGTCGACGATGGCGTTGTCGAGCTCGAGGATCTTCTCGGCCGCCGACAGCTGCTCGCGCTCAGCCCGCACGATCCTCTCCTGGGCTTCCAGCTCCTCCATCTTCAGCCGATGCCGGTGGGTCATCAGGGAACGGATCGCCAGCGTCACCGCGATGAGCACGATGATCCCGGAGACGACCGAGGTGAGGATCACGTTTTCGCCGATGATGGCGAAGATGGGGATGCTGAGGGCGGCGAGGGGGACGAGGATCCAGATGTTGTCGCCGAGCCCGTCCTTCTTCTGTGCCATGCCCCAAGCTTATGCCGTCACGGCAACAGGTCGTCTGTGAACACCTCCGACACGTCGACCGTCGTTGCCAGGGCGTCGTAGGACAACAGGAAGTCGTGGAGCGCCTGCCACTGGCCGGCGGTCTGGAACCCGAAGCCGTGCGCTTCGGTCTGGTCGGTGATCGCCTCTTCGAGCTCGGTCTGGAGCATGAACAGCTGGTGGTCCCGGTCGCCGTCATCACCGACGTACTGCATGACGATGTCGACCGCTGCCTCCGGGTCGTCACGGGCGAACTCGATCCCCCGGATCACCGCCCGCATGAAAGCGCGGAACTTCTCCGGGTTCTCTTCGATGGCCTCTTCGGTCGCCACGTAGGCCAGGCCGAGGGTGGGGGCGCCGTAGTCGGCGGCGTCCCACATGTTGAGCTCGAAGCCCCAGCTGCGCAGAGTGTCGGGCTCGTTGGACTTGAACACCGGGTACACGTCGACCTGGCCCTCGGTCAGCACCCGGGGGTCGAAGCCGACGTTGACCAACTCGACGTCCGACTCGTCCAGCCCGACGGCGTCGAGGATGGCGAACACGTCGGGCGGGGGAGTGCCCTTGTAGCCGACCGTGCGGCCCGCCCAGTCCTCCGGCGTCTCGATCCCGCTGTCCGCCAGCGCCACGAAGGCCTGCTGGCCCCGCTGGCCGATGAGGCCGATCGACACCAGCGGCAGCCCCGGGTCGGCCCGGCGCTGGAGGAGGACCGCAGCGTCCTGGGTCGTCACGTCGACCTCTCCGGCCGTCAGCAACTGGAGGTGCTCACCCCCGCCGGCGGAGTGCTCGATCGTCACCTCGAGGCCCTCCTCGGCGAAGAACCCCTGCTCCTGGGCGACGTACGCCCCCACGAATGGCAGGTTCGCCTGCGGGGCGAACCCGGCCATGAACGTCATCGCCTCCTTCTCGGAGGTGGCGGCGGCTCCGCCACCGCATGCCGACACCACCACGGCGAGAGCCGCGGCCAACAACGGGAAACGTCTCATGTCCAGTGGACCGTCCTCTTCTCGGCACCAACGACGAGCCGGTAGACACCGGCACTCAGCGCGGTGAGCACCACCACGGCTGCGAACAGGGAGGGCATGTCGAGGTTGGTGTAGGCCAGCCACATGCGCCTCCCGAGACCCGAGGAAGCCCCCATCCATTCCGCCACCACCGCCCCGATCAGCGACAGCGGGGCGGCGACCTTGAGGGCGGCGAACAGGAACGGCCGCGCCGAGGGCCACCGCGCCTGGAGGAAGTATTGGCGGGGAGGGGCGTCCACCGACCGGAACCACTCGGCGATGGCCGGATCCACCGAGCGGAACCCTTCCAGCGAGTTGATGAGGACGGGGAAGAAGGTGAGCAGGGCCGTCACCACCACCTTGGGCGCCGGCCCGAACCCCAGCCACACGGTGAGGATCGGGGCGATGGCGA
>CALGOD010000956.1 GCA_937957845.1 uncultured Nocardiopsis sp. | reverse complement strand
GCCGTGTTCGGTCTTGTTGGGCTTTGTGTCGAGGTGCCTGTGTCGGGCGGAGCTGGTGGGGGCGGGGTGGCTGCGCCGCCCCCGGCCCGCGGGACGGGGTCTCCGGGAGGCCGGCACCGTGGCGCGGCTGGCGCGCGCCGCCGAACGCCGCTTGCCGGCCCTGGACATAGCTCCGCTGCTCAACCCGGCCACTGGTGCCGTGCGTCCGCCCGGGGCCCCGCACCGTGCGGGCGGGCGTGCGGAGTTGCTCTACCCCGCCGCCCCCGAGGACGCCCTGTCGGTGTGCGACACCGCCGCCAACACCACCGAGCGGTTCGAGGCGTTGGCGGCCGCGTTCGGCGCCGAGGAGATGGACGCCGAGGAGGAGGCCGAGGCCGTCGAGCGGGAAGGGCGCATCGACACCGCGGCGATGCGCCTGCGCGGGCGGCGCCGCTCCATGCCGGCGAAGGTGCGCGAGCTGCTGGACGCCGACCCGGGCGCGGACCCGTCCGCGCACCTGGCGCGCATCCTGCCCAGCCTGGCGCTGGCCCGCTGGTCTTTGGAGGACGTGCGCGCCTTGGTCGCGGCCGAGCCCGGCGCCCCTGGCCTGGAGCACCTGCGTACCCGCCGCTTCCGCACGGGCCGTCTGCTCCGCCGGGAGGATGACCGCCGGGCCCTGCTGGCGCGCAAGTGGCGCCATGCGGTGCATTTCGCCGCCCGGCTGGCGCCGGTGGCCGCGCGGGCCGAGGCCGTCGAGCGCGACGTGGTCGGCCTGCGCGGCATCGGCGCGGCGGTGCTGGAGGCGGTGGCCGATGCGGACCTGTGGACGGAGCAGGCCGGTGCGGCCGACCGGTTGACGCTGCTGGCCGTGCTGTACGTGGCACTGAAGGCCTGCGCCCAGGACGGGGAAGTCGACGTCGACGTGCGCCGCCTCGCTCTGGCCACCGGGTTCGGCAAGTCGACCACGGCCAAGGCGCTCCAGCGGCTGCGCTGGGACGGGCGGCTGGTCGAGGCGCAGGAGCCCCAGGGCACGAAGGCGAGACGCTGGCGTCTGGTGCACCCCGACCAGTGGCCCGGTGTTTGTGCTGATGGGGGGGGTCGGACACAAGTGAACCACGCCCCCGGTCCGAGCACCCCCCCTGAGGCCCTGCTCCCCACCCGCCAAGAGCTGCTGGAGCGTCTCCAGGCCCGCCTGGAGCTGTCCGCGCACGAGGTCTGGACCGGGCACTCCCCCACCCACGCCCCCGGCCTGGGCCACCACGTCGAGCACACCTACGCCGCTCTGCTGGAACACGGAACGCACCTGTACGCCGTAGATCCTGGCACGGTGAGCCGCCTCACCGGCTACAGCACCGCCCGCACCGTCAGCCACCTGCGCATCCTCGCCCAGCACGGTCTGATCGATCCCCACACCGGCCTGCCCACCAGCGTGGCCGCTCTGGACGCGGCCGCCGCCCGTCTGGGCACCGTGGGCGTGCGCGCCGCCCGTGAGCGCCGCTACGAGGCCGAGCGCGCCGCTCACACCGCCTGGTGCGACGAGGTCGCCCGCAGGCGCACCCCCGTGGCCCTGCGCCGAGCCCGCTGGCACCGCGAGCGCTACGCCGTGCGCCCGGACGGCCGGTTCGACCATTCCGCCCAGATCGCCCGCCACCTGGCCGCCGCGTGAACCCCGCCGGCACCACCCAGCGTCGTGTCGAACCCGCCCCCGACATCGCGGCGCAAAACGCTGACACCACCGCCCCCGGCGCGATAGACTCCTTCCCCAGGATGCCCGCCCCGCCCGGGGCAGTGTCCCGAGGAGCCCGCGGCCACACCGGCCCCCGGCACTCGAACACCGCCACGGTCATCACGATGACCACGAGCCGGCACCACGCCCAGGAGGAGGAACCCGACCAACACCCGCCACACCCCGCCCCGAGGTGCCACCACACGAGTCGCCCGGGAGCACCAGAAGGTCGAGGCCGCCGCCAGAGAGCGGCTTTTTCTTTTGCCTAATTTCTGGATTACTGGAAACGATAATTCAGTATTGTTAGGATGGGGGTGCATCCACTTCCGAGAGGACACACGCCCGTGACCGACACCCCGCCCGAGATCCCCGCCGCCGAGCACGAGCCGGAGCCCGACCACGGGTACTGGCCGCACCGGTGCGCCTACTGCTCCGGCCGCATCGCGCGCAACCGCCCCGAGGGCGCCGGCCGCCCCCCGACCTACTGCTCCACCCGCTGCCAGAACGACGCCAAGGCCGCCCGCAGCCGCGACCGCAACAGCCCCGGTCTGCTCGGCACCGTGGCGCGCGCCGAAGAGATCGTCGAGCGCTTGGACCAGGTCAGCGGAGGCATCCGCAAGGAACTGGCCGAACTATCCTCCCCCGCCGGGGTGGAAGCGGCAATCGCGGCCGCGCGCGCCGAGGCCCAAGGCGAAGTGGCCCGCGCCGCCCAGGCCGCCGAGGTTGCCCGTGCCGAAGCGGCCCAGGCCACCGCCCGCGCCGAAGCGGCCGAAGCCGCCCGAGCCGCAGCCGAGGAGGCGGCCTGTGCGGCCGAAGAGACCGCCGAGAGCGCCCTGATTGCCCGCGGTGAGGCCCAGCAGGCCCAGCAGGTAGCCGAGATTGCTCGGGAGGCTGCTCAGCACGACGCGGAAACCGCCCGCGCCGAGGCGGCCGAGGCGGCACAGGCCGCCGAACGCGACCGCCACACCGCCCAGCGGGCCGAGTCCGACCGGGACGCTGCCCAGGTCGAGGCCGCGACTGCCCGCCGCGACGCCGCAGCCGCCGACGCCCGCGCTGAGGCCGCCGAGGCCGAACGCGCCCGTGCCGAGGTCCGCGCGGATCAGGCCGTGGAGCAGCGCCGCACCGCCGAGCACGAGCGTGACCAGGCCCAGGCTGCCCGAGCCGAGGCCGAACGTGCCGTTGCCCGTGCCGAGTCCGACCGGGATCAGGCCGTCACCGACGCCGAGCGGTTCCGCGTTCAGCTGGCCACCCAGGCCGAGGAGCTGTCCCGCCTGCGTGCGGCGTTGGCCAACGTCGAACACGAGCGTGACGTCGCTCTCGCCGCGCAGAGCGCCGCCGAGCGCCTGGCCGCCCAGGCTGAGCGTGAGCGTGACCGCGAGATCGCCCGTGCCGACCGTGCCGAGACCGCTCGGGACCGGGCCGAGGAACGCGCAGAGCGTTTGCAGGAGCGCATCGACCGCCTTCGCGACGACCAGGAGCAGGAGTAAAGATGAGCACCCCCCAGCCCGGTGAGGCCAACACCGATCCCGCCGCCATGGCGACGGCCGAGTCCGCCACGGACACCGCCGGACCCGAACCGATCACGCAGGCGTCCGCACCGGACACCTGCGTGGCCACCACCGCCACGCCTGCGTCCACCATGGACGAGGAACCGACCGCTACGGACGCGGCCCCATCCGTGACGGACACGGCCCTGATCGAGGTCGCCGCTACCGACGCCGCCACCGATCTCGCGCGCACGGACACGACCAACACCACCTTGGCCACCCTGGCCGGAGTACTGCTGACCGTGCTCACCGCCGGGGCCGGACTCACCACCGGTGATGGCTCCTACCCCGCCTCGGCTCTGGTTGCGATGGGTGCGGCCGCCGCCCTGTTGGCGGCCGTCCTGGTCGTGCTGGCCACCGCGATGTGGCCGCGCCGAGGAGGCACCGGAGGAGTGCCGCACTATGCCACCCACACCCCCGGCAGCCTGTTCACCGAGCTGGTCACGGCCGACCCGGGCCGCTGGCACGCCGAACGCGCCGTGGTCAAGGCGCGGATCGCCTCGCGCAAGCACACCGCGCAGCGCTTGGCCGGAGCAGGGCTGGCCACCGCAGGCATCCTGTTGGCCCTGGCCACGATCCTGACCCTGGTCATCGGATGAACGCCCACGACGACGGCGACGTTGACCTGTTCGGCGGCCTACTCCCGGCCCCAGAGCCGGGAGCGGCCACCCGGGGACGGCGCGGCGCCGTTACGGCCGCCCAATGGCAGGTCTGGCTGACCGATGAGGACCTCGTTGCCCGCTACCGCACCAGCGTCTGCTGGCGTGGGCCCTCTGCCTGCGCCTACTGGCTCAACACGATCTCCTCCACGGGCCACGCCAAGTTCCGTGTCGGTTCACACACCGACGACAGCCGGCGGGTGGTCACCGCCCACCTGATCGGCTACCAGCTCCACCATGGCGTCCTTCCCGACGCTCTGGGGGACGTGGTCATCGGTCACACGTGTGACGAGCCCAGCTGTCAGAACGTTTTTCACATGGAGGTGATCAGCCGCGCGGAGAACGACGCCGACTACCGCGCCCGCCGTCACCAGTGGCCGCTGACCGATGTGCGCGGCGCCCGCGGCCGCGCGGTCGCGATCCGCACCGCCATCCTCGCGGCCCTCGCCGAGGAACGGGATGTGGAGGCCGCCATCGCGGCGGCCGACGCCGCCGGCCGACCGCCCGAGCCCGCCGACACGTTGTTCTGAACACCCGCCGTCCGGAACGGATGAGACCTCATCCGCACCGGACGGTTCTGTATCCGGGACGGACACGACCGCGTCCGTCCCGGACGCCATCACTCGGCGCGCGCGGACAGCTCCGAGCGCAGCCGTTCGGCCAGCCGAGTCGTCGCCGGGTCGACCTCGCGGTCAGAGAGCGCGGCGAGCGCTGCGCTCTGCTCGAGCAGCTCTAGGACCACCGAGGCCTCCCCCGTAGTCAGCGCCAGGAGGGGAGTGGCCCCCACCAGACGGGCCAGGCCCGGCCCAAGGGCCCCGTCCCCCGTCGTCGAGCGCGGGTTCAACCCGCGCGAACGCCGAGGCCCCGTGCCCATCCCTCGGCGCCCAGCGGGCGCCGCGTGTCCTTGTTCATGACCCCAGCATCCCAGCGCACATGACGACGGCGGTCCCCTTTCGAGAGACCGCCGTCGACGTCGTTCTCGTTCAGCGCTGGACGTAGGCGGGGAAGACCCGTTCGCACGCCGCCGCGATCTCGCGGCCGCGCGCGGTCGGCTGCCCGGCCTGGGAGGCCAGCCACCCGCGCACCTGGCGTGCGCCCAGCACCTGCACGCCCTTGATCTCGATCACGTGCCAACGCGGGAGCTTGGCTCCATGCACCGCGAGCACCGAGCGCACCGTCACCGGCCCGACTTCCCGTGCCAAGGCTTGGGCGATGCGGTCGGTCTCGTACAGCGTGCTGGAAATGAGCTGATAGCCGGAAGTTTTTCCAATTCGCAAATAGTTGCGGCGCGCGTTGTAGCGCACACTTCCGGTCCGCATTTTGCTGTCCACGTTGTAAATGATGCCGTCCGGCGACACCAAAAGGTGGTCGATGTTTGCGCGCGAGCGCGGAGCGAGCTGGCGGTCGTGGAGCACGATCCACCCCCGCCGCTCCAGTCGGCCCAGGAGCCGCCCCGTGCGCCGCTCTCCGCTGGCACCCATCCGCCAGCGCGCTGCGTCCCCACGGCCCCGCTGCCACAGCGCGGCCCCGACGACTCCGACGAGCATAAGGACCAGGGCCATGCCCAGGTGCCCCAGGAGCACGCCGAGGAGGCCCCCGGCGATGCCCCCCGCGAGGGCGGCGAGCAGAATGCGCGGCCGTTCCGTTCGCGCGACTTGGGCCGCCTTCGCGGCCGCTCCGGCTCCGGCCCGATTTCGGGCCGCAGGTCGGGAGGAGCGGTTTTCCTCGGTTGCCGTCACCGAGACCTCGTTTCATGTTCTGTGGAGGGTTTCCACGTCCACGTTAGAGCCCGCGTGCGCGGCCGCACAGGCTTTTTTGGGAAACAGTCCTGTCACCTTCCCAGAACTGAGCGGGGGCCGGTCGACGCGGTGCGTCGACCGGCCCCCGCAGATATCGCGCGGCGCGCGTCCGTAAAACCCTCTCGGGTAACAGTCCACCCCAAATACAAACGCCCCGCCGGGGGCGGGGCGTGGGGTTGTCGGAGGTCGGGCGCGCCAGTCTAGCGCGGGACGCTAGGAGGAGCCACCTTCCCCCGAGCCCCGATCTTCCCGAGCCCCTTCCCATCCGACTCCAGTGATCGATCCCCTCAGCCCTACCGAATCTAGCTTCCTTCCCTGGTCTCACCTCCTGTTACTTGTAGCGACTACCTAACTGAGCAACACGCCAATGCATTCCCTAATGATCATGGTAGAGTCGGTGACGCTAGGTGTTGGCTAGCGTCGAACCTGCGTTCGAGTGGGGGAGGAGGGGGACGTGGCTGGGATCGGAACGATCGGCAAGGGCTACGATCCCGATTACCTCACCAAGAGCGTTGGCAAGGGCGCCGAGAACTACTATTTGAGCGCCGTTCGTGAACACGGCGAGCCGCCCGGATACTGGTCCGGCCGTGGCGCCCAGGCGCTCGGTTTGGAGACCGGATCCGAGGTCGATCCGGTGGTGATGGAAAAGCTCTACACCGAGTTTTTCGACATTCGAAACCCGGCAGTTTTCGACCAGGAGCTTCCCGAGTCCGAGAAGCCGCGTCTTGGACGGAAGCCGTCCAAGTACATGACGGTCGAGGACATCTACACCAAGAAGCTGGCCGCTGAGCCCGAGGCCACGGACGAGCGCAAAGAACAGCTGCGCATCCAGGCCAAGAAGGAAGCGCGGAAGAACCTCCAATTCTTCGACGCCACCTATTCGGTGCACAAATCAGTGACCCTCACTCACGCCGGTCTGCTGGCCATGGCCAAGCGCGCGGAGGAGGCCGGGAACGTCGAGCAGGCCGCCGCTGCGCGGGCCGCCGCCGACGAGGTGATCGACGCCGTCAAGGAGGCCTCCCAGGTCTGGGTGGACGAGCTCAACCGAGTCGCCTCCCACGCCCGCGTCGGCTACCACGGCACGAAGATCAACGGGGTCAGCACCGGCCGCTGGGCACCGGCCGGGGACTGGGTGGTCGCGAGCTTCGTTCAACATACTTCGCGCAATTCTGACCCCCAAATTCATGTGCACAACGCAATTCTGAACCGTCAATTGTGCGCGGATGGTAAATGGCGTTCTTTGGACGGACAAGCCATTTTTCGGGGCCGTGCGGCCGCCAGTGCCATTGCCGAGCGCACCATGATGGAGCGCCTCACCCGCAAGCTGGGAGTGCGCTGGATCGCCTCCGCGGACGGGCAGAACTGGCAGATCGACGGCGTCACGCCCGAGCAGATCACCGCGTTCTCCACCCGCCGCGCGGAGGTCACCGACCGCCTGGCCGAGCTGGTCGCCGCCTACGAGGCCAAGCACGGGTATGCGCCCAGCGCCCGCGCCACGTTCTTGCTGGCCCAGCAGGCCACCAAGTCGACCAAGGCCGCGAAGAAGAAGCTGGACAAGGTGCCCACCCAGGCCGAGGAGCTGGAGGCGTGGGAGGAGCGCACCACCCGCGCCGAGATCGACTCGTTGGCGTCCATCCCTTCGCGTGCGCTGTTCCAGATGAGCCAGCAGGAGCGAGAGGAGGCCGCCGCGGAGGTGGCCTCCCTGAACATGGACCGCGTCATCGAGATGGCCCTGGCCGACTGCCAGCGCGCCAAGTCCGCGTTCGACCGCTCCGAACTGACCCGGCACATCTCCCGCCACCTGCCCGCCTCGTTCGGCGGCCTGGAGGCGGCCGACGTGCGGCGCCTGCTGACCGAGATTGCCGAGGAGGCCCTGTCTCCGCAGGGCGGGCGCGTGCTGCGCTCCCACGTTCCCGACGTCGTGGACATCCCCGCCTCACTGCTCTCCCACGACGGGCGAAGCGTTTTCCGCGATCCCTCGTTCGAGCTGTGGACGACCCCGGAGCAGTACGACGCCGAGGAGCGGTTCCTGCGGTCGGCCGCGCAGACCGATGCCACGTGCGTCGAAGCGACCCGGGCCGCCGAGCGGATCGGGTTCGGCCCGGAGGTCGAGCGCGCATCCGCAGCGGATGAGGAGCCGTCCACCCCGGACGGGACCGTGGCCGAGGCGGACCGGCAGGCCGTGGCCGACCCCCAGGCGCACCCTGCCGGCCCGGCCCCCCAGACCCCCGGAGTTTCCGGATTGGACGCGGCGATGTCCGGAGCGGACGAGCCCGCATCCACCACGGAATCCGAGAGGAAGCAGTCGAGTTTCGCTTTCGGTCTCGGTGAGGACCAGGCCGCCGCGGTCTATGGGATCCTCACCAGCGGCCGCCGAATCGACGTCCTGGAGGGCTACGCAGGCACCGGTAAGAGCTACACGGTCAGCAGGCTGGCGGAGCTGTGGCGGGAGTTGACCGGCGGAAACGTCGTCGGTCTGACCACCGCCCAGTCCGCCGCCCAGGTCCTCCAGGACGAGGGCCTGGACCACGCCTTCAACATCGCCCGCTGGTTGAAGCACGGCGCCCGCTTGGCCCCCGGCCAGCTGGTGGTCGTGGACGAGTCGAGCATGGTCACGACCGACCACATGACCAAGATCCAGCAGGCCGCCGACAAGGTTGGCGCGAAGATCCTGCTCACCGGCGACTCGGAGCAGCTCGCCGCCCCCGGCGCCGGAGGCCTGATGCGCCAGCTGGTCGCCGAGAAGGGCAGCTTCAAGCTTTCCCGGGTGTTCCGGTTCAAGGCTGACTGGGAGAAGGACGCCTCCGTCCGCCTGCGGTCGGGCGACGAGGACGTCCTCAGCGTCTACGACCAGCACGGACGCCTGCGCGGCGGCACCCGCGAGGAGATGGAGACCCAGGCCGTCGAGGCCTACCTGGCCGACCACCTCGACGGGAAGGAGAGCCTGCTCCTGACCGCGACCAACGGCCGGGCGCACGAGCTGGCCGGACGAGTCCGCGAGGCCCTGGTCCGACTCGGCCGCGTCTCCGACGAGCAGACCGCCCAGGTACGCGGCGGTAACAAGGTCGGCGCCGGTGACCTGATCACAGCACGACGCAACGAGAAGGGCATCCCGCTGACAGTCGGCGGTGTGCGCCGGACGCTGACCAACCGCGACCGCCTTGAAGTCACCAACGTCGCTCCGGACGGGAACCTCTGGGCACGCCTGCTCGACAAGGACGGCAGGCCCGGTGAGGTCGTGCGGCTCAACGCCGACTACGTTTCCCGCGACCTGGAGCTGGCGTACGCGGCCACCGCGCACGCTGGCCAGGGCCGCACGGTGGACACCTGCCACGCCGTCGTCGAAGACGGTATGTCTCGGCAGGCGCTGTACGTCGAGATGAGCCGTGGCCGCCACGGCAACTGGGCGTGGGTCGTCACCGACACCCAAGAGGCCGACCTTCGGCCCGAACAGACCTACGGATCCACGGCGGATGCGGTCGCGTCCGGCTCGGACGCGACCACATCCGCCACGGATACCGGCACGGCCGACGGCGTCTCGGCGAACGGCCGGGAGCACGACGAGCAGGAGGCGCTCCCCGGCCTGGAGCCGGTCACCGCCGAGCCCGCAACCGTATCGGGCCCCGCGCCGTCCGTGGCGGACGGCAGGCAGTCCACCCCGGACCGGACCGAGTCCGCCACGGACAGGGACGCGGTCGGTGTCCTCGCCGCGATCTTGGAGACGGACCAGGCCGACCAGACCGCGATCGAGACGATGCGCATCGAGGCCGAGCGCGTGCGCCACATGGCCCACCTCGGATCCATGTGGACGTCCCTCATCAAGGACGACCTCGCCGACCAGACCACGAAGGCCCTGGCCGAGCACCTGCCCGCCGACATCCACGCCAAGCTGGACAAGGACCCCGCCCGCGGCAGCGTCATCACTGCCGTGCGCCAGGCCGTGCTCGCCGGGCACGACCTGCGCGAGGTCGTGGCCCAGGCCACCGAGGAGACCTGGGAGCGCGTCCGCAGCGTCGGCCAGGTCCTCACCGGCCGTATCGAGAAGATCATCGGCACCGGTGACACCGAGGTCACCACCTGGTCCGCCATCACGCCCCGACTCGCCAAGGGCGAGATGGACGCCTTCGTGCGCGACGTGGCCGAGCACATGGACGCCCGCGTCCACGAGCTGGGGGAGCGCGCCGCCGCCAACCCGCCGAAGTACCTCACCGACCGGTTGGGTGAGGTGCCCGACGAGATCATGGCCCGCACGGAGTGGCAGCTGCGCGCCGGGAAGATCGAGAGCTACCGGGAGCAGTACGGCCGCGCGGGCGAGACCACCAACGTGCTCGGTTCAGCGCCCGACCGCCACTCCCCCGAGCAGCGAGCTTCGTGGTTCGCGGCCGCCCGCGCGCTCGGGCAGAACAAGCTGGAGCAGGCCGTCGCGGCCGCCAAGGACGGGGCCCTGTGGGTGCAGCGCGCCGCCTACGCCCGCGCCGCCCAGTGGGCGCCCCCGAACATGGGTGAGGACTTGCGCCGCGCCACTACCGAACGCGACGACCGCAGTCGCGAGGCGGTCCGGCTGCGCGCCCAGGCCGCTGCTGAGCGCGACGAGCAGGCTCGCCAGGTGCTGGAGGCCAAGGCTGATGCGGCCGAGGCCCTGTCGCAGGCTGCTGCCGAGCGCCGCGACCAGCTCCAGCGTGTCCAGGACCAGCGCGAGGCCTGGGTCGAGGCCACCGAGGACATGCGCCAGCAGGCCATGCTTGCCGACGCCGAGTTGCACCGCCGCCATGACGATTTGGACCTGCCCCCGTTGCACACGCTCACCGAGGAGGAGCGCCAGGCCCGCGAGGCCACTGTCGAGCCCGTCGACGTCGACCCGCGCGACCAGGTCATCGACGGCCAGGAGGAGCTGTTCGGTCTCGGGGAGGCCGGGCCGGTGCGCCGCCGCGGCCTCACCGAACGGCCCGAGATCGAGGTCGAGGAGCCGCAGGCCCAGACGGACGAGCCCGCCTACGTCCAGGAGGAGCTGGACTTGGGACTGGCCCACGAGGACCCGGTCACCGAAGGCGACACCAGGCTGCGCCGTGCTCTGGAACAGGCCCAGGCCGCCAAGGACTTCCTTGCCCGCTTCGTCGGCCGCCGCAGCGCCGAGGAGGCCGGGCGCGACGCCGGGCAGGAGCCCACCGTCCAGGAGCGGTCCCGAGAGGACCGTTACCGGGACGAGCTGTCGCGTCGGGAGGAGGCCGAGCTGGAGCGCCGCCAGAAGGAGATGGCGCAGGAGCAGGCTCCCGAGCGTCCTGCGCCGGAGCGGCCCCAGCGACAGCAGAGCAGGGTCGAACAGCCGCAGCGGCCCCCGGTGTCCCGGCCGTCACCCCACCGCCGAGGGCCAGAGCGTGGTTTTGATGGACCGAGCCTGTAGAGAGACCGTTGGATGAATAGGTTGGCGACATGACCACGGACAAACCCGCATGGCAGATGACGCTGGCCGAGCTGGCCGCGATCCCTCTTCCTCCCGAGCCACCCGAGCTGACGCCGGAGGAGGGGGCCGCGCTGATTCGCGAGCTGAACGTCAAGTGCCGCCCGGTGACCATGGAGGAGTACGCTTTCCTCGCTCACCAGCCGGCCATCCGCGATATGGCGGCCGTCGAGCGGACCCTGGGTCACCTGCGTGAAGGCCTGCGCGCCACCCCAGAGGACCCGTTCTTGAAGGGTGTGCGTGACGCTTTCGCCTGGGCTTACGGGCACCAGCCGCTGGGCCCGGTGTCGGGTGAGCCAGCCGAAGAGAAGCCGCCGCGATGGGTGGATCTGCGGGAAGAGGCCGCAGTGGCCGCTGATGCTCTGGCGGGGGCGCTGGACGATCCACCACAGCTCCCGAAGGACTACAGCGTGGGGGTGGACCACACGACGCTCTGGCCCCACTGCGGAACAGACGACCCTCCAGCCGGGCCGCTCCAGCAACCCAGGTAGAGGTGTCTGGAACACGACGGAGGGGCTGCCCAGCTGGGCAGCCCCTCCGCGCTTGTGCTCCTATCGGGGAGTCGACTTGGTCAGGCGGCGCACGAGCGCCACCTGCTCGGGTGTGACCCCGTGCTCCCGCATCCCCCGTTGTTCCAGCGCCGTG
>CALGOD010000955.1 GCA_937957845.1 uncultured Nocardiopsis sp. | reverse complement strand
CCCTGCGCGCCGATCCACTCCATTCCGGAGGTCATCGAACATCCCCAGGTCAAGGCGATGGAGATGATCCTCGACCACCCCAACGACAAGCTCCGCCTGACCCGTCTGCCCCTGTCCATCGACGGGGCCCGAGCCGGTTTCGGCACCGACACGCCGGCCCTCGACGCTCACCACGACGAGGTTCGCGCTCTCTACAAGTCGACAGCGAAGGAGGAGGAGAAGTGACCGCGAACGGACCCGTCACACGGACCGCCACATCCGACGCCACGTCCATCACCGTGCGGGGCAAGGACCTCGCGGGTGAGCTCATGGGGCACCGCTCGTTCACCGAGATGACCTACTTCCTGTCGGTCGGACGCATGCCCGATCCCGGCGAGACCGCGGTGCTGGACGCCTGCCTGGTCTCCCTCATGGAGCACGGGTGGACGCCGACGTCGATCATCGCCCGCCTCACCGCCGACTCCGTTCCCGATGACACCCAGGTGGCCATCGCGGCCGGTCTGCTGGCCGTGGGACCGGTGTTCGCCGGCACGATGGAGGGCTGCGCCGAGATCCTCCTGGCGGGCGAGGAGGACTCGGCCGACGTGGACACCTGGGCCCGCCTCGTGGCCCACGAGTACCTGGACGCCAAGCGTCCACTGCCCGGCTTCGGCCACCGCGTGCACAAGCCGGTGGACCCCCGGGCGGTGCGGTTGTTGGAGATCGCCGAGGAACAGGGCGTGGACGGCCCGTACCTGAAGCGGCTGAAGGCCCTGGGCAAGGCGGTCGACGCCGTACGCGGCAAGCCGCTTCCGGTCAACGCCACGGGTGTCATCGCGGCGCTCTTCCTGGAGATCGGCATTCCGTTGCGGGCATCGCGCGGTATGGCCACGGTCTCCCGCGCCGCGGGCCTGCTGGGCCACATCGTGGAGGAGGACCGCGATCCGGCCGCCCGCACCATCTGGCAGCTCACCCGCCAAGGCGTTCCCTATGTCGAACCCGACATCGAGGACTCCGAGGAAGGAACAGGGCGATGACCGCCGTCCAGCACGACACGTACACGCCAGAGGAGGTCCTGTCCCTCTACCGGGAACACGACGGCACCCTCCACGACATGGTCGCCGGCCGCGCCGAGGCCGCCCCGGACCGGACCATGCTCATCGACCGTGAGCGGAGCTGGACGTGGGCGGAGGCGACGGCCTGCGCGGCCCGGCTGGCCGGTCGGTTGCGCGTCCTGGGTGTGGGGCGCGGGGACCGGGTGGCCCTCGTCGCGCCGAACAGCGGTTGGCATGTCCTGGCCCTGCTCGCCGTCTCACGCCTGGGCGCCGTCCTGGTACCCCTCAACCCCGAGATGCGGGGTGAGGAGTTGTCCTACCCGCTGACCAAGGCCGACCCCACCGTCGTCCTCACCACCGCCGAGCTGGTGGAGACCGTCTCCGCGGCCGTGCCCGAGGAGGCGGCCCCGGTCATCCGGTCCTTGGGCGAGGAGCTGTGGGACGCCGATCCCCTGGAGGAGAACCTGGGCAGGCCCGAGGACGGAAGCGTCATCATCTTCACCTCGGGGACGACCGGCTACCCCAAGGGCGCGGTGCACAGCCAGCGGACCCTGCTGTTGTCCGGGGAGAGCTTCGTGTCCCGGGTCCGGCTCCAGCCGCACGACCGGTGCCTGACGATCCTGCCGCTCTTCCACATCAACGCCATGTTCTACTCGGTCGTCGGCGCGCTGACCGCCGGCGCCGCCCTCATCCTGGAACCGAGGTTCTCCGCCTCCCGGTTCTGGTCCGTCGTCCGCGAGCACGGCGTGACCCAGACCAACATGATCGAGGCGGTGGGCGCGATCCTGCTCAAGCGCGCCGACGACACCTTCACTCCGGACACCACCCTGCGCAAGATCTACGGGATCCGACAGGCCCTGTCCGGTCCGTTCCGCGAGCGGTTCGGCGTCCCCCACCTGGTGGGGGGATACGGGATGACCGAGATCCCCGGTGTGCTGGCCACCCCCTACGACGGGCCGACCAGCCCCGGAAGCATGGGGCGCCTGGCCCCCCACCCCGGCCACGGGGCTCCTTTGGCCGAGTGCCGGATCGTCGACGACGGTCGGGACGTGCCCGACGGCGAGGTCGGGGAACTGTGGGTGCGCACCCCCACCGTCATGATCGAGTACTTCCGGGACCCCGAGCAGACCGCGTCCTCCTTCGAGGGGGACTGGTTCCGCACCGGCGACCTGGTACGCCGTGACGCCGAGGGCTGGTTCTACTTCGTCGCCCGTGAGAAGGACATCATCCGGTGCCGGGGGGAGAACATCTCCGGCGCCGAACTCGACCGTGTCGTCTCGAGCCATCCCGACGTGGTCGTCGCCGCGGCCATCGGCGTCCCCTCCGACCTGGGAGACGAGGACATCCTCGTGGCGCTCACCGCCCGGGAGGGGTCGGTGCCGACCGCCGAAGAGATCACCGACCACGTCCGCCGGTCCCTGGGCGAGATCAAGGTGCCGCGCTACGTGTACATCACCGAGCAGCTGCCTTTGACCTCCACGGGCAAGGTGGCCAAGCACGTACTTAAGCAGGACGCGTCGCTCGTACAGGCGGCCACGGACACCCGGGCGGACACCGAGGCGTCCGCACCGGCGAGGAATCGTTGAGGAGCAACCATGCAGTTCCACCACCAGGGCTACGTGTCCACCGACCCCCGGGTTCTGCCCGCGTCGTCCATCGGCCAGAACTGGACCGATGACCTGCCCGACGAGATGGACGTGCTGATCGTCGGGGCGGGACCGGCCGGCATGGTCACCGCCGCCCAGTTGGCGCAGCCGGAACGCGGCTTTAAATACACTTTCCGAATCCAGCCGCCAGCAAGCAAATTCC
>CALGOD010000954.1 GCA_937957845.1 uncultured Nocardiopsis sp. | reverse complement strand
AGCACCACACCCGGTAAGCGACAAGGCGAACCCCGCCCTCACCGACCGCCTCGATCCTCGACCGCGTCACCTCGTCCACATCGACGTCGGGGTTGTGCAACGCCGCCGCGGTGTCCTCGCGTAAAGCGGCGGCCTGTGCCTCCTTGTCGGTGCCTCGGAACAGCTCGATCCGCTTCGCGTAGAACGCCGCCGCGGCGCGACCGACGACACTGGAGGTGCCCATCACGACGGCCTTGCGCACCAGGTCCGGACGGGTGGCAGCGGCCGACAGGACGACCGTGCCACCGAGCGAGAAGCCGACGCACACCGCGGGTCCGGTTACGTTCTCCAAGAAGGCCACGAGGTCGTCACGCAACTGCTCGGGAGTGCCCTTCGGATCACCCAACGTCGTCCGACCGTGTCCTCGTAGATCATAGGCATACGTAGACACAGTGGACAGTCCTTGTTGTACAGACGACCAGCTTCGGCCGTCCTGGGCCAAGCCGTGTATCAGGACGACGGGAGGACCGTCGCCGGTCCGGGTGTAGTGGACCTCGATGTCGTTCAGGGTCACCCTGTGCTCGGTTATCGCCTCGCCACCGGAATTCATGCCATCTCCTGCGTGATCATTTGACGGAGCTCGTTCTTGCGGATCTTCCCTGCCGGTGTTTGCGGCATCGTAGAAACGACGACAATCGACTCCGGCCACAGTCGGCGCGGCAGCCCCCGTTCGGAAAGCCAGGCGGTCAGTTCGTCCAGGGTCGGCGCCTGTCCGCGGGGTTGCACCACCGCGCAGATACGTTCTCCGAGGCGCTCGTCGGGACGGCCGATGACGGCGACTCGGGCGATCCGCTCATGGGTTGCCAACGCGTTCTCGATCTCGACGGGGGCGATGTTCACGCCTCCGCGGATGATGATGTCCTTGAGTCGACCGGTCAGGCGTAGGTAGCCACTTTCGTCGACGATCCCCATGTCACCGGTCCGGAAGAAACCGTCCTCGGTGAAGGATTCCCGGTACAGGTCCTCCTGCCCCACGTACCCCAAGAACAGCGATGGCGTTCGCATGACGATCTCACCCTCGGTACCGCGTGGGGCGATCTTTCCGTCCGGTGTCACGGTTTCCAGGGCCACTCCCGACATCACCCGTCCGCAACTGTTCGCGACGAGTTCGGGTGGGTCGTCGGGCAGGCTCGAAGTCGCGCCGCCTTCGCTCATCGCCCAGATCGAAGCGACCCGGGTCTGCGGCATCTGGTCCTGCGCACGTTTGATCAGCTCCGGGGGGATCGGTGCGCCGCCGCACAGGAACACCGACATCCCGGCGAGTTTCGGTGTCGGCGAATCCCATTCCGCGTTGACCAGGTAGATGAGGAAGGGGGTGGCCGCCACGGTGATCGCGCAGCCATGTTCTTCCACGAGCTCGAGGGCGCGCCGCGGATCCCACTTGTCCTGCAGGACAAGCTCCGCTCCGGTCAGGATCGACATCCTGGCCCCGTGCCAGAACCCGGTGCTGTGCCCCAACGGTGAGGGCATGAAGATGGGCCGGGCGTCGGTGACGCCGTAACGTTCGATGACACCCTGGTTGTAGGCGCTGAGGCTGTCCTCGGAATGCGCGATGGCTTTCGGCTTACCCGTCGTGCTCGACGAGAAGAGGATGTGTGTCATGTTCGCCGGGTATTCCGGGACGACTACCGGCGGACCGGCGAACTCCCGCCACGTCCGTTCCCGCTGATCGCCTTCGAGTAGCAGGACATGCAGGTGGCGATCGAGCTGTTCGGCCACCGCGACGGCTTCGGTGGCGAAGTTCCGACCCCGGTGGCGCGCGGGGAAGACGACCGCCTTCGCTCCCACCAGGTCGGCGATGTAGACGACCGATCCCGGATCGCTCGTGATGGGGGCCGTCGCCGCAACCAGGTCGGCGCGGACGGCGGCCAAGTAGACGGCAAGCCATTCCGTCCAGTTCGGCATACAGACGAGCACGACATCACCGGCGGTCAAACCGCGATCCCGCATCTCGTCACCGATCTCGTCTGCGAGGTCCCGCAGTTGCGCCCGGGTCAGGCTGTAGCCGCGGTCGTCGATCACCGCGAGCCTTTCTGGGTCCTGCGCGACGAGTGCTTCGAAGGCGTTCTTGACGGTGGGCAGACGAC
The DNA here is from genome assembly GCA_937957845.1 of uncultured Nocardiopsis sp. Classification (GTDB taxonomy): domain Bacteria; phylum Actinomycetota; class Actinomycetes; order Streptosporangiales; family Streptosporangiaceae; genus Nocardiopsis. The sequence goes on along the minus strand of CALGOD010000954.1, from coordinate 1,078 downwards.
GTTGCGCTTCCGGCCCGAGGAGCGTCTGACCGGCCTCAGCAGTGACTACGGGCTCGGGGGCGTCCACGGTGACTCCCTTCGAAGTGTGAGAAGGAGCGAGGCGCTCGCGGTGGATGCGTGGCCCGATTGTGTGTGCGGTGCCACCTCAAGTCAAGAGAGTGACATCGCTTTTTTGAAAAACCGACATCACTGAAGAAAGATAGGACTCGCTACGATCTGCTCAGATAAGGAGAGGAAGGCGATGGCGCGTACACCGAGCACGACCAAGGGAAGGAACACACGAAGTCGACTCCTGAGCGCCGCGCGAGCGGTCTTCGCGCGGGACGGGTACGTCGGCACCACGATGAGCTCCGTGGCCGCGGAGGCCGAGATGTCCTTGGGAGCGCTCTACCGGTACTTCAGCGACAAAGAAGATCTGTTCGCGGCCCTCATCGCCGACACCCACGCCGAACTCTTCCGCGCGAGCGGGAACACGACGCACGACCTCGCCACGAACCCGTACGAGGCGATCCTGGAGGCCAACGAGGGCTACCTGTCGCACTACCACCAGAACCGGGACATCATGCGCACCCTGGTCGAGGCGGCGAGCGTGGAAGCACGGTTCCGCGACTACTGGTGGCAGATGCGCAACCGGCACATCGCCCGATTCACCGCGGCCTTGAAGGCGAAATGCGGCATCGAGGAAGTCCACGGCCTGACCGTTGACGACCTCGCCGAGGCGGCGGCATGCATGGCCGAACAGTCGGCGTACGTCTGGTACGCGCAGGACGAGCTCCGGGAAACGGAGATGCCCGTCGAACGCGCGTCACGCATCGTCACGCAAATCTGGTATAATTCGTTCTTCGCCGGCGGCGACAAGTCCCCGACCACGGCCGGACCAGCGGTTCCGACCGGATCCGGCACGGAATGACCGCAGGGCCAGGTTGGCCCCACCGAGGAGCGCGGGCTCGTCGACGCCACTGCCCTGCCGGCACTCCCCCACGTCGTGGCCGCATCACGACATGATCCACTCACCCGCTCCTCTCACCTCTGTGAGAATGCGCTGAATGGACGACGTCACCATTCGCCTCGCCACGTC
>CALGOD010000953.1 GCA_937957845.1 uncultured Nocardiopsis sp. | reverse complement strand
CTCCTCGGCCTTGGGCTCCTCGGCCTTCGTGGCCGGAGCCGCGGGAGCACTCAACGCCTCGACCAGCTCGATGACCGCCATCGGGGCGTTGTCGCCCTTACGCGGACCGATCTTGGTGATCCGGGTGTAGCCCCCCGGGCGGTTCTCGTAGCGCGGGCCGATCTCGGTGAACAGCTCGTGCACGACGGCCTTGTCCGAGAGCTTGGTCAGGACCTGGCGGCGGGCGTGCAGGTCACCGCGCTTGCCCAGGGTGATCAGCTTCTCCGCGTACGGGCGCAGGCGCTTGGCCTTGGCCTCGGTGGTGCGGATACGGCCGTGCTGGAACAGAGAGGTGGCGAGGTTCGCCAGCATGTGCCGCTCGTGAGCGGGCCCGGAACCCAGACGGGCGCCTTTCGTAGGCGTGGGCATGGTGTCGTTCTCCTAGTGATGCGGTCCACGGCCGCACTCGGCCGGGGACCATGTGGGCGACGAGGGTCGGTTAGTACTGCTCCGTCTCGACGAGGGACTGGCCCTCGTCATCCTCGGAGCTGTAGGAGTCGGCCGCCGAGCCGGGGTCGAATCCGGGCGGGGAGTCCTTCAGCGACAGGCCCATGTCGAGAAGCTTCTGCTTGACTTCGTCTATGGACTTGGCACCGAAGTTGCGGATGTCCAGCAGATCCTGCTCGGAGCGGGCAACCAGTTCGCCGACACTGTGGATGCCCTCACGCTTGAGGCAGTTGTAGGACCGAACCGTCAGGTTGAGGTCCTCGATCGGCAGCGCCAGGTCCGCCGCCAGGGCGGCGTCCGTGGGCGAGGGACCCATGTCGATGCCCTCGGCGTCGACGTTGAGCTCGCGCGCCAGACCGAACAGCTCGACCAGGGTCTTGCCCGCGCTGGCGACCGCGTCACGGGGACGGATGGCCGGCTTGGTCTCGATGTCGACGATCAGGCGGTCGAAGTCGGTACGCTGCTCGACACGCGTGGCCTCGACCTTGTAGGTCACACGCATGACCGGAGAGTAGATGGAGTCGATCGGGATGCGCCCGATCTCCTGTCCGGCCTGCTTGTTCTGCGTCGCCGAGACGTAGCCGCGACCGCGCTCGACCGTCAGCTCCATCTCCAGCTTGCCCTTGCCGTTCAGCGTGGCGATGTGCAGGTCGGGGTTGTGCACCTCGACACCTGCCGGAGGCGCGATGTCCGCGGCGGTCACCACTCCGGGGCCCTGCTTGCGCAGGTACATCAGCACCGGCTCGTCGTGCTCGGAGCTGACGACCAGGCCCTTGAGGTTGAGGATCATCTCGGTGACGTCCTCCTTGACCCCGGGCACGGTGGTGAACTCGTGCTCGACGCCCTCGATGCGGATGCTCGTGACGGCCGCACCGGGGATGGAGGACAGCAGGGT
>CALGOD010000952.1 GCA_937957845.1 uncultured Nocardiopsis sp. | reverse complement strand
AGTGCAGGACCTGGTCGGCGACGGTGAAGTAGGGGCGGCGCCAATTGAACTTTTTCCCTTCGCGTTTGTCCCCGCCGAGGAGGAAGGACAGGGAGCGGTTGGGGTAGACCCAGGCCCGGCCGTTGGTGGCGGTGAGCAGGTCGACCGGAACCTTGGGGAGAACGTAGTCGGCCAGCCGCTCCCCCATCGTGTGGCCGGCCGGAACCACCGTGGACGCGGTAGGGCTCATGTCGCGGCTTTCTTACGGAGAAGGGACAGGAGGAACTCGGCGTCGGAGGTGCTGTCCATGGTGTGGATGGGAGCCGGGTGGGCGACGAGGAGTGAGTTCAAGGCCTGGCTGGTGCGGGTCTGGTAGTCGGTGAAGCTCCGTACGGACATGGTGGTCTCGCCCGAGAGGAAGGCTCCGTGCTCGGAAGGTTTGGAGTTTCCGTTGCGGCGGGCCGCTGCCAGGTGCGCGGGGGTGGACAACCTGATGACGTGGTCGGGTTGCGGAACAGCCGAGAACACCTGCGCGGCCAGGTCTTCCAGTTGCTCATCCCCGGAGAGCGCCATCCGGGCCTGGTGTTTGAAGTACCAGCCGTCGACCACCACGGGATAGCCGTGGGAGAGGGCGGGCGCTACATGGACGTGGTGGAACAGCTCGTACCAGGCGGCGAGGGTGTGCAGCCAGTAGCGGGCCGGGTAGTGCCACACGGGCTCGGCGTGGTCGTACCCCCAGGTGAGGCGGTGCATCGCTGACAGTCGCCTGTCCGCCCAGGGGCTGCCTGACGTGGGAAGGGCGTCCTTACGGAGAACGACCGCTTCGCGGGTGCTATCGGTGAGGCGGGACAGAAGATGGCTTTTGCCCGCCCCGTCGATACCCTCGACCACCCAGAAGTCACCCATGGGCACTCCTGACGGTGATTCCGACCTCGCGAAGATTGATGGCCAGATGGGAGAGCAATCCGGAACGCAGGTAGACCTCGCTGGTCCCCGCCTTACTCAGGCGGCTGAGAAAGCGGGTGAGTTGAGCGTGCTGCTCGCGTGCGATGGACACGTCGAGCAGCAACGGACCGCTGGGGATCGGTTCGTTCGTGGAGGCCAGGACCGTGGCTGCGAGGTGGGATGAGTCCTGATTCCCTGTCCAGGCCTCGCGATGTGGCACTGTGCTGCGGATGTTCTGTGGGGAAAGCCCGAAGCGGGTGGAGTAGTGCAGCTTGAGTCCGAACGGATGACCGAGGTCCCGGCGCAGAGCGGTCAGGTCACGGCGGCGACTGCGGATCCACTCCACAACCGTGGTGACCTGCCAGTCGTCCGCCTGAGCGGGACTCTCGTAGGTTCCATGACGAGCTGGTCATGACTCGAAGCACTCACCGCTCACCCGAG
>CALGOD010000951.1 GCA_937957845.1 uncultured Nocardiopsis sp. | reverse complement strand
CTCTCCCGTGTGGGTCAGCGAGACGAGGAAGGCCGCCTCCTCCATGGAGTCGGTCCCGTGGGTCACGACGATCCCGTCTGCCTCCGCCGAGGCGGTGCGCACCGCGCGTGCCAGGTCCAGGACGTCCTCGGTGGTCGCCGCGAAGCTGACCAGCCGCTTGACGTCCAGTGCCCGGACCCGTACGGCACCGGAGTCCCAGTGGGCTTCGGCCGAACGCAGTAACGTCTTGGCGTCCACCCCGACGACCCGCCCCGCTTCGGTGGACGTGGTGGCGATGGTCCCACCGGTGCTCAACAGGACGATATCCGGCACTGCTGCCTCCGTGAACGGTTGCGTTGACAGGTGTCACCGCCGCGGGGCGACGGTGACCGTCGGTCCACCCCTCCCCCCTCGAGGGGTGTGGGGCACGGACCGACGGTTCCGTTCGCTTCTCGCGGAGGGGCGGTGACTACCCGCCCACCTCGCGACCGGCGGTGTGCCAGATGCATACCACGGACGGACGCGGCACGTCCCCGTCGGGCCACGTGCTGGTGGGCTCCTCGAAGGTGCCGCCCTCACCGGGGTGCTGCGGCGCCAGGAACACCGTCCTGCCGTCCTTGGTGATGAAGGGACCGCACGCCTCGGCCCCCACCGGAACGGTGGCGAAGGTCCTCAGCTCTCCTCGGAAGCGGCCTTCGACGGGCATCACGTGCAGACCGTCGTTGATCCCGAGGGCACCCGGCTGGCCGTCGGTGGAGATCCACAGGTTGCCGTCCTTGTCGAAGGTGAGGTTGTCCGGCGACGAGATCGGCATGACCTTGGACTTGTCGAAACCCGCGTAGTAGGTGTCCTCGTCCTCGGGGTCACCGCACACCAGGGGCACGTTCCAGGTGAACCCGGTGGCCGCGGCGTCGTTCCCCTCCTCCACGATCTCCAGGATGTGGCCGTGGCGGTTGGGGCCGCGGGGGTTGGGCTCGTCGGCCTGTCCGGGTTCCCGGGCGGAGTTGTTGGTCAGCGCGCAGTAGACCTTGCCGGTGACGGGGCTGGGTTCGAAGTCCTCGGGGCGGTCCATCTTGGTGGCGCCCACCGCGTCGGCCGCCAAACGGGTGTACACCAGGACCTCGGCGACGTCGAACCCGTCGACGAAGCTCTCGGTGTCCGAGCACAGGGGGACCCACTCCCCGGTCCCGTCGAACTCGCCGTCGGCGGGCAGGGTGCCCGAGCCGTCGATCTCCTCGACCGGGCTGTCACCGGTCAGGCGGGCCACGTACAGCGTGCCCGTGTCCAGCAGGGTGAGGTTGTGGCGTCGGGAACCCTCGACGTACCTCTTGGCGCTGACGAACTTGTAGATGTAGTCGAAGCGCTCGTCGTCGCCCATGTAGACGG
>CALGOD010000950.1 GCA_937957845.1 uncultured Nocardiopsis sp. | reverse complement strand
AAGGCGCGGGCGGCGGGCTGGTTGTTCCAGGTGGTCTTGCTGTTGAATGCATCCACCCGGTGCAACTGAATGTAGGAGTTGCTGTTGCAGGTGTACCCGTGGGTCACCTCAGTACGCAGTGTCGCCGAATTGATCGTCGTGTTGGCCTGGTTGGTGCGGGCCATCACGGTGAACTGGAACATGGCCCGTCGGGTGTAGGTACCGCTGCTGTCGGAAAGACGCCCAATTCCGACGCTGTCGACCTTGGGGTTGTGGTAGGCCTGATTGGGGTGGGACCTGTCGACGTAGGCCCAGTTGGGGCGGCTGGCGTTGACCGAGGGGTCGATGTAGACGGGGTACTGTGTGTCCTCGTCGGTGAGCATTCCCTGGTCGGGAATCAGTCGGATGGAGTCGATCTTGAGCTCGGTGTCGACCAGCGCGGTGCGCGCTCCGGTGGTGGGAGCCACCAAAGGGTCTTCGCCCAGGGCTTCGTCTTGTCCGGTGGAGTCCCACATGGCCGGCGCCTGGACAGTGAAGACGCTCTGTCCGCCCGCGTCACCGACGGCTTCGATGTTGCCGTGCTCATCGGCGCTGAGGCTTACCCCGGTGGCTTGCAGGGCGAGTTCGAGTTCGGTCAGTTCCTCAGAGGCGGCGGCTTCGGGGGTGTGCACGACCAGCCCCGGGGTGACGCCTGCGACTCCGGGGGTCAGGCCCGGGTCCACGTCCGGCAGTACGTCGGCGTAGGTGCCCTGGCCCCCGTCCAGGGTGGGGGTGGGAAGGTCGCCGTGCCAGTCGAGTTCGACGCTGTTGGAGCCGAGGCCGATCCGGGCCATGGGCGTGTCCCCGCCGCCGGAGAAGGCGATGTCCATACCCGCCGCCCTGGGACGGAGCAGGCCGTCGTCGGTGGCGACCAGGGTGGTGTCCACCTCCACCCAGCCGTTCGCAGAGCGCACCCGTACCGGGATCGCGGAGATCTCTGCGGTCAGCGTGCCGTCGGGGTTGGCGAAGTGCTGGGTCTTCTCGTCGGTCAAAGACGGGATCTCCACCGGCTCGCCGGTCTGCTCGGCCAACGCCAGTGCGTCGAACTCCTCCTGGAGTTCTTCACTGGTGGGTTGCTCGGTCTCGTCCTTTTCTGCCGCGGCCGGGACCGCGGACAGCAGGGACAGGGCCAGTGTGGCAGCTGTGGTCGCCGCTGCCACCCGGGGCAAGGGGGAACGCATGGGGGATGCCTGTCTATGTGGTGTTGTACGAGATACCGAACCCGAAGGAACTCGGTCCCAGTGGCGTCAAACCGGACAGAAACTTACTGTCAGTACTCATTTCCAACAAGCTGCCCCCGGACTCAGTCCCTTGAAACGTCTGAAGTTTCCCTTGGGTCACATGCGGTGATCTGGCACTAAACCTCAGTGGCCGCTTCCGGCCACGGCCCCCTGACGCGTTGTCTCACACAGGCGGCCATCCTCTTTCACACCGCCTCGACCAATACTGACCCTGACGGTCACTCACGTCTTCGGAAAACAGCGAGGCACCAGGTTTTGGCTGTCCTTATTTCCACCTCCGACACAAGCCCTAACCATCTGCGTACGAAGACCACTGACTGCGGGCCGAACCCGCTGCGTTCTACGAACGGCCATACGCCCTTCGGTATCACCTTGGTCTCGATCACACCGCGAGGCCAACGCCAGAAGCGCCCAATTCGTCGCTTGTATGGACATCTAATGCCTATGCGCATTTAATGCGCATTTGACTCCCCCCGGGGTCATCCCCCACCTCAACGGAAGGACCCCTCCATGGCCCTGACACAACGAGTCAAGCGCGCCGGAGAACGCCTCCTCCCTCCCGCCACACGCTCACGTTTGGAGGAGGAACGCCGCCAAGCCGCTGCCCTGGCCGCCGAGGAGAAACGACTGGCCAGGATCGCCCGCCGCCGCCGGGAACTTCTTGACAGCGACCCGGCGGTGCGATCCTTCGCCTCGGGCGATGCCGAACTGCTGGGCCGGGTGGTGGAGAACTTCACCGCCGCCGGCGCCTCTGAACGCAACCTGCAACTGGTCGCACATGCCCTGGAACACGCGGGTATCGACTACTTCCTCGTCCGGGGCCGTTCGGCATTGCGGTACGTGGTCGGGGTCCACCGTTCCGAACGCAAACGCCTGCTGGAAACGATGCGCGAGCTGTACGGAACCAGCGCACTGTACGCCGCAAGACCGGGCCCTCAAGGCAGCGTCACGGCCTTCTCCGCCTACGCCGACGGCGCGCTGGACGAGCATGTCAAATCCGGGCTGACCATCCGCTTCGCCGAGCAACTGCTCTCACCCCAGGGCCGGGTCCTGGCCGGGTTCGAGTACGGCTGCGACGTGGAGTTCTGGCGTGATGGAGCGGCCCTGGTCCAACGCCAGGACGCCGACGAGGTCCTCTCCCGTCTGCGGGTCGTGGTCCCCCAGGACGTGCTGCCGGACTGCCTGGTGGCTCCGCGCCGCAACAAGGTCGCCGACGTACTGCCCCGCGAGGAGCGAAAGCCCGCCATGTTGACCGTGGCCGGACGTGAGTACCCCACCTTCGAACCCTTCACCTGGAAATTGGTGGACGAGGTCGACTTCCCGGTGGACGTGGTCTACACCTGGGTGGACGGCGACGACCCCGAGCACGCGGCAAAGCGCGCCCGCTACCGGGACGGCACCACGACGGCTGAGTTGGCCGCTAACGCCTCCCGGTTCACCGACCACGACGAGCTGCGCTACTCCCTGCGTTCGCTAAGGATGTACGCGCCGTTCGTACGCAACGTCTTCCTGGTGACCGACAATCAGGTTCCCGCCTGGCTGGACACCGACACGCCCGGTCTGACCGTGGTGGACCACCGCGACATCTTCGCCGACCACGAGGCTCTGCCCACCTTCAACTCCCATGCGATCGAAGCACGGTTGCACCGCATCGAGGGGTTGTCGGAGCACTACCTGTACTTCAACGACGACGTGTTCCTGGCCCGACCGGTGCGCGCCCAGAACTTCTTCCACGCCAACGGCATCGCCCAAGTGCCCTTCTCCCCCTTCCAGTTCGGGGTGGGCAGGCCTTTGGAGGGGGAGGTCGCGCCGAACTCGGCGGGCAAGAACGTACGTGCCCTGTTCTTGGAGGACTTCGGGCGCGCGATCACCCACAAGTTCAAGCACACCCCGCATCCCCAGATCCGCACGGTCATGCTGGAGCTGGAGGAGAAATACGCCCAGGAGGTGGAGCGCACCAAGCGCTCGCGCTTCCGCTCTCCCGAGGACGTGAGCTTCGCGGCGACGATGCACCACCACTACGCGCTGCTCACCGGTCGAGCCGTACCAGGCGAGTTCAAGATGCGCTACATCGACATCGGCGCACCTGATGCCCGGGAAAAGCTGGAGGCGTTGGAAGCCGCCACAGAGGTGGACTTCTTCTGCCTCAACGACCTGGACACCCCTCCGGAGGCGCAGGAGGCCGCGGCGCGGATGGTGCGGGAGTTCCTCCAGGCACGTTTTCCCTTCCCCTCCCCGTTCGAGAAAGCCGAAGGATGACCCCTGTGTCGGGTAGCCGCGAAGTGTGCCGATAGGGGCACCCTTGCCGGCGGGGCCGGGAGTGTCGAGCGCGCTCCCGGCCCCGCTCGCCTCTGTCGCCTGGTCGGTTTCCGAAGCGCTGTGCCTGAGCCATGAGGGATGCGGCCACTTCCACTGGCTCGTCGTGACAGGACCAGAGAGGGGGACCATGTGGGTTGACGGCTTCCCGGCTGACAGTGGCTTCCGCCCCCTTGGCGAGCCGGACGCGAGGATCGGCTTCGCGGACTGGTATCTCGGCTGGCTCACCAGGGCCGAGGCCACAGCCCGCCACTCCTCCTAGAAGAGGCGGAAAGCAAGGTGGAAACAGAGCTCGCAAGGATCTTGCGAGACGCCATCGGACGCCGCCACCGACCGCCCGTGTGTGCTCCGTTCATGCTCCACAGTTCCGCACTGACACGACACCAGACGGCATCACACGGCCCCAGACGGCACGGCTGATCGGATGGGGTGGCACGCAACAACACGAACCGACCCCAAGAAACAGCAAAGCGCCGGACTTCTCATCCGACGGTCGCAGGTTCGAATCCTGCCGGGTGCGCCACAAAATACCAGGTCAGACGGGGTGCGCGAGGATCTCGAACGAGGTCCTCGTGGCGTTTTCAGGGCTTGTGTGCCCCTGGTGTGCTCCCCAGTGCAAGGTGGGGGCAGGTGTGGGCGGACCTCGTGGAGCATTGGCCGTTTCCGGACAGTCGAAACCACCGTTTCGCCCTGAAACATGCCCACTACATACGGTAACGTTCTGTTCGCTCCCCTCACCCTGAACCAACAGGACCCCTATGCCCACCTCCACCGGCGTCAACCCCATCGAGGCGATGAACCAAGCCGAACAGGCCGAGGAACTCGCCATCCGCACCACCTCAGCGGCCCCCGCCCTGGAGAACATCACCGACGAGCTCAAAGAAGCCGTCTCCTCCTACGTCGTCTCCGGCCTGTGGGGCTTTGAGACCAAGACCTTCGACAACATCAGCCAACTCGCGCAGAACTCCATCAATCTGGCCGAGAACATCCAAGGCGCCGACCTACAGATCGCAGCCACCGACCATGAAAGCTCGGACGAGTTCCAGGAAGGCCTCGACCTCCTCGACATCCCCGTCAACTTCTGACCCCCAATCAGATAAGCACCGACATGACGACTGAAACCGCGTCCGCTTTGGGGCTGCCCGGCGACATCGACGCCGACCCCGACACCATCCGCAGCGGAGCCGAGGCCCTGGTCGAGTTGCGTTTGTCCCTCACCGGCCAGACCGAAGAGGCCGACACCCGCTTCCGCAGCAGCGCAGGTGAGTTCACCGACCTTCTGGCCTGGGACATCACCACGGCCGCAGCCGACGAACTCATCCTGTGGGAGGACACCACACGGGATCTGACCTACGGGGCCGCCATCTTGGAACAGTGGGCGCAGGACATCGAGGACTACCGGTCCAAACGCGCCAGTATCGAATACCGGTTCGCCGCAGCCGTTATTGACTCCACGGAAGCCGTCAACGACCCCTTCGCCCTGGCCAAACCCCTCGACCGGATCAGGGAACTACTCCTGGAGGAACACCGGGGCTACTGGAACACCCTGATGGAGCAGGCCGAGGAAGCCTCCGACTCGCTCAGGAACGGTCCCTCAGCGGAGGCCCTGGAACGCATGACCGGATCGGGACTGTTGACCGGCACCCAGCTCGCCTACTTCGGCGACAGCTACCCCGGCATGCTCCCCGACGATCTTCCCAGCCAGGAGGACCACCCCTCCACCGTGAACACCTGGTGGAACTCCCTGAGCGAGGAAGAACAGCAACAGGCCCTGGAGGACCACCCCGAACTCCTGCGCGACCTGGATGGGATCCCCACCACCGTGCGCGACCAACTCAACCGCGACCATCTGGACGAGGAGATCGACCGGTTGGAGGAGGAGATCGCCGAGCACGAGGAAAGAGTCAGGGAAACCGCGGCCCTGGGCAGTAGCAATTCCGACTCGCTCGCGCTCAGCATGGCGAGCGATGACACGCTCGACCAGGAGCTTCAGACACTCTTGGACCTTCG
>CALGOD010000949.1 GCA_937957845.1 uncultured Nocardiopsis sp. | reverse complement strand
AGCCGGAGTCGCCTTCCGCCCCGTCCCTCTCGGGGCCCGCGGCGGAGTCGCGCCCGGGGTCCGGATCGCCGCCTTCGGGATCCGAGGAGCCTTCGGCGGACGTGTCCCCGGCGCACCCCTCGGAGGTGTCCTCCCGCGCCTCCTCCTCCGGGGCCGCGGCGCCGTCCTCGGGCACGGAGGAGGAGGTCGATGTCCCGGTGTCCTCGGTCTCGGTCGGCCCGGCCTTGGGAGCACTGGGGCGCGCCTGCCTGCGCACCCACTTGCGCAGTGCGCGCGGCGCCAGGGCCGCGACGAGGATCAGCAGGCCGATACCGCTGATCAGCAGCGCCTGTGTCCCCAGGCCGGTGGCGTTCACCGGGATCTCGGTGTCCTGGCTGCTGATGGGTTCGCCCTCGGCGTTCTGCAGGCTCACGTTCAGAACCGTCCGGCCGTTGATGCGGGCCGACAACGGGACGTAGACCGTGGTCTTGGCGCCGGGCTCGATCTCGAAGGAGTGCGTGTACTCACCGACGCTCAGGCGCTCGGAGTTCTCCGAGAACACCGACAGGTGCACGTGGACGGTCTCGTCCTCCAGGTCGTTGGCGACCAGGATGCCGGTGGTCCCCGTCCGGCTGGCCAGGGTGACCGGTTCGCCGGGGATGATCCGCACGTCGCGCATGCGGTCCTGCAGCGCCGCGACGACCAGGGAGCGGGTGGCGCCGGCCAGGGCCTCCTCCTCCCGCCAGTACGCCGACTCCAGGCGCAGCAGCGCCGGACGGAACGGGTCCTCGTCCTCGACCAGGATGCTGTTGAACAGACGCACGTCCCGGCGCACGTCCTCGACCTGGTCCAGATAGGTGGAACTGAGCTCCTCCCCGTAGGCGCGGTCGGGGTAGCTCAGGGCCCGACGGGTGTTCTCGCGCTTCTCCGGTTCGGGAAGCTCGACAGTGTCCAGCCGCTCGGGGGAGAGCCACGGCAGGTCCTCGGACGCGGCCAGCACGCCCCGGGCGAACTCCGGGCTCGGGTTCCACTCCGGGACGGGGGAGGCGACGACCACACGGTCACCGCCGGCGCTCTCGCCCGCGATCATCGCGGTCTCGGCCGCGAAGCGCTGGAGGGCGAGTGCGGTCTGGCCGGGTTCCCACGTCGGCATGGACAGCACGTCGGTGATCGCCGCGTCGGCGACCAGGGCGAACGGCTCCTCGTCGGACCCGTCCTTCGGATCGGGCAACGGGGCCTGTGCGCCGGGGGTCGTGGACAGCCAGGGGTCCGAGGGCATGGCGTCCTCGGCCAACAGGAAGCGGGTGGCGCCGTGCGAGGCGAGTAGTTTGTGGACGTCCTCGTCCATCAGGCCGTTCGGAGGGAGGGCGAACGACTGGTCGGCCTCCAGTTCCAACGCTCGCAGGACGGCCTCCTGACCGATCCTGAGGGAGGTCTCGGCGTCGGACTCCAAGCCGTTGCGCAACAGGGCGGCCAGGTCGGCGTTAGCGTAGGGGGCGGCCACCACGGTGTCGGCGGCCAGCACACGGCGGGCCTCGCGCAGCCACACCTGGGCGGCCTCGCTCACCGCGGCCTCGTACCGCTCCGGCGTGTCCTCCGCGGGTACCGCGAGCACGTCCTCCACGACCTCGTGGTCGTCGACGGCCATGCGGAGGATGTCGTCGAGGGTGCTGGGATCGACCGCCCAGGTGACGGGCACGCCCTCGGTGCGTGCGGGTCTCTCCGGCTTTTCCTGGTCGTCGCCCCCCTCCTCGTCCTCGTCCGCGTCTCCGGTCGCCTCCTCCGTGGGCAGGGGCTGCGCCGTCTCCTCCTCGGTGGCGTCGTCGGGGGACTCCTCCGGTGAGGCTTCGAGACCGAGTGCCTCGGCCAGGTCCTCGTCGCCGGCGTCGAAGGACAGGGGCGTCTGCGCGCCCGT
>CALGOD010000948.1 GCA_937957845.1 uncultured Nocardiopsis sp. | reverse complement strand
GTTCATCCCCGAGACGGGGGCACTGACCGCCTACGGTGCCTCCCTCAACGCCAACAGCAACCCGGAGCAGTGGCTCGCGGCCATCTACGCCGACAACGCCATCGTCACCCAGGTCGACGAGTCCACCGCTCCGGTCCAGGAGGAGCCACCGGCGTACCAGGAGGTGGGTTCCCGGGCGCGGAGGGAGGCCGCGACCTCGTCCAGTTCGGCGCCCACGGTCCTCGCCCGGCTGTTCGAGCTCGCCGATCTGGCCAACGGGCAGCGGGTCCTGGAGGTGGGCACCGGCACGGGGTGGAACACCGCGTTGTTGGCCCACCGCCTGGGCGACAGGGCCGTCATCTCCCTGGAAACGGACCCCCGACTGGCCAGGAGCGCCCGGGAGTCGCTGGAGAAGGAGGGCTACTCGCCCACGGTCCATCTGGCCGACGGATACGGGGGGTACCCTCCCGGCGCACGCTACGACCGGATCACCTCGACCTTCGGTGTGCAACGGATACCACCGGCATGGCTGGAGCAACTGCGCCCGGACGGCCTGGTGGTCTGCCCCTGGGGACTGCTGGAGGGCGCCGGCGTCCTGGCCCGCGTGGAATGTCCCGGAGACGGTTCTGCGCGGGGAAGCTTCCACGACGGAGTGGGATTCGTGCCCCTGCACACGCCCGACCCCCCACCGAGGCCGGTACGGGACTCGGGGCAGCAACCCGACGAGTACCGGCTCACCCAGGACGATCCGGTGGCGCCCCTGTTGTCCTTCCCGTCCGCGTTCGCCCTGTCGGTGATGGTGCCGGACTGGCGCGTGCGACGTCGGTGGATCGGCACCGGTTCGGGCGTGTGGGTCTGCGACCGCGACGCCGACTCATGGGTTCGCGTGTACCCCTACGGCACCTCGTGGATGATCGAGCAGGGCGGGCCGAGGAGCGTCTGGGACGAGTTCGAGGAAGCCCTGGAGCTGTGGTCGGACCTGGGCGAACCGCGACCCGACCGGTTCGGGCTGTCGGTGGACGCCGACGGGACGCACCGGGTGTGGCTGGACTCACCCGAGGGCCGAAGTTGGCCGGTGTGAGCGGCGGGGTGCGGTGGTCGAAAAGGCGCGTCCGATCCCGCTCCCGCGCGACGACGGCGCCCCGGCGTCACCGTGGGTCGTCGAAGGCGAGGCCGGGGCGATCATCGGCGGAGGGCTCCTCCGAACCGGTCAGAGCGACGGGTCCGGGGCCTCGTGCTCGATCTCCTCGATGAGTCGACCGCCCAGTTCGGACTCGATGAGCGCGACGCCGGGGCCCGAGGGCGTGGAGCCCTCAGGGGGCCGCGTTCCCCCAGGAGCGGGCGAAGTCGGCTCCTGGGGTTCCTCTCGAGCGGGTACGGGTTCCGCGAACGCGGGCGCGGCACCGCCCGGTGCGGACGTGGGCACCGACTCGATGTTCTCCGGCGGCGGCGCGGCCGAGGCGTCCTCGTAGGGGTCGGGCGGAGGCTCCTGGAGTCCTGTGACGATCCGGTCCGGCGGCGGTCCGGCGGCGGGACCGGGCTCCCGGACCGGCTCACCGGTCCGCGCGAGGGGCTGGGCGGGCGCGGGTTCGGGCCGGGGCTCGGCCGGAGCGGGTCGCGTCGGCTGCGGCGCCGCTACGTCCCAACCGGAGGGCTCGGCGGGGCGCACGGGTTCGGGCCTGCGGGCGGGAGCGGCCGTGCCTCCGCCCGCGGCGGCGATGCGCACCTCCACCCCGAGCACCTGCTGGATCGCGGTGGCGACCACCTGGTCGCTGCCACTGTTGCCGAACCCCTTGGCGTCGTTGGGTCGGGCGAAGGCGAGCAGGACCGTGTTGCCCTCCACTCCGACCGGGCGGACGTCGCTGCCGGTCAACACCATCCAGGTGAAGCGCCGGAGCCCCTTGACCGCCTCCAGGATCTGGTTCCAGGCGCCCTGCACCCGGCCCAGGTCCAGGGCCCCTCCGGGCGCGGCCCCCGGGGCCGGGGCGGCGCTCCGCCGGGCCGGGACGTCCCAGCCCGCGGGTTCGGAGCGGTTCTCGGCCGGGGAGGGCTGGGACCGGGGTGCCGGGGCCGGATCGGGCCGGACCGCCGGAGCCGGGGCTGCCTGGGCCCGCACCGGTTCGGACGGGGCCGCCGGAGAGGGCTGTGCGACCGGAGCGGACACGGTCGGGGCCGGGGCGACGGGGGGCGCGACCGCCCCGGAGGACACCCGGCGCTCCAACTGCTCCAGACGGGCCAGCAAGGCCGGGCCCCGTTCTCCGTCGGTGCTCGGCAGCAGCACCCGCGCACACATGAGTTCCAGGACCAGCCGGGGCGCGGTGGCACCGCGCATCTCGGTCAACCCCTGGTTGACGATGTCGGCGGCGCGGGTGAGTTCGGCCGATCCCAGACGGGAGGCCTGTGCCCTCATCTGTTCCGCCGCCTCGGGAGCGACGTTGACCAGGCCCTTGTCCAGGGCGTCGGGGACGGCGGAGAGGACGACCAGGTCGCGGAAGCGCTCCAGGAGGTCCGTGGCGAACCGACGCGGATCGTGTCCGCCCTCCACCACACGGTCGATCAGGCCGAACACCGCGGCACCGTCGCGCGCGCCGAGCGCGTCGACCATCTCACCGAGCAGGCTGGAGTCGGTGTAGCCCAGCAACGAGACGGCGCCCTCACGGGTGATGCCGCCCT
>CALGOD010000947.1 GCA_937957845.1 uncultured Nocardiopsis sp. | reverse complement strand
CGTCCACCGCCGGTCCGTCGGCCTGCGTGAAGCGGCGGGACGGATTCCTCGCCGGCGTCGCGCGGTGGCGGACTGCTAGTGTCAAACGGACATCCGATCGATGAACCCGTGGGGCGGAAGCCGGGACCGTGCCGCTCCGCGGACCGGGCGCAGAAGGAGCGCAGGGTGCCACGGAGTGCCTCGACCCCCCGACGTCGGCGCGCGCCGCGCAAGCGCGACGCCGACGTCATGGAGGCGGCCATCGCGGTGCTGTCCGAGCGCGGCTACGCGGCGACCTCCTTCCAGGAGGTCGCCGACCGGGTGGGAGTGCTCAAAGGCAGCCTGTACCACTACTTCAGCTCCAAGGAGGAGCTGCTCTTCCGGATCGTGGAGTCCTCCCACGAGGAGACCACCGAGATCGCCTCGGAGGTCTCCCGGCTGGGTCTGGAACCTCTGGAGGAGCTGATGGAGTACCTGCGTCGTTCCACGACGTGGTACCTGGAGAACATCGAACGGGCCCACATCCTCTTCACCGAGCGCCGCCATCTGACCGGCGAGCGCCTCGCCACGGCCAACGGCTGGAGACGCGCCTTCGAGACGCACGTCCAGAGCCTCGTCACGGTGGCCCAGGACAACGGCGACATCCGCGCCGACCTCGACGTGCGGCTTATCGCCCGCTTCCTCATCGGCATGGTGAACAACGTGCGCTTTTGGCCCAGCAGACCGGGATCGGCCCGCACCTTCACCACCGACGAGATCGCCGAGGCCCTGGTCGAACTCGCGCGCCAGGCGGTCGGAGCGGACTGAGGGGCACCTGGGCACGAGCCCCACGGCCCCCGCCGGGCCCACGTGCGAACCGACCGATTCCGACCTGGGCCGATCTTGCTCCCGGCGTCACCGCCGGCCGTCGACGGTGACGCCAGAGGCACTGCCGACCTTCGACGGCGGGGAACGGGGCAGGTCACACCACCGGTTCCGACGAGGGGGCCACCCCGCGTGCCCGTCGACCCTAGGCTGGGGACCATGACCGACCACGGAGCCGCAACGACCCCCGCCACCGCCTCCCTGATGAGCGCGCTCGGGGAACTGGACCTGCCCGACCACATCCGCAACGGCCTGGACGCCCGCCCCGGCGACGCGGGCGGGATCCTCATGGGCTTCGCCGCGAACCTGGGGGAGGCGGGACACGAAGACCAGGCCCGCCGTGTGCTGCGGACCCTGCGCGACCACGCGCCCACCTTCGAGGACGGTCAGTACGCCTCGGTCGAACTGGTCAGGGCCCTGCGCGAGAGCCAGGACGCGGCGGACAGGGACGAGGCGGAGCGGATCACCTCCGCACTGTTGGCCCCCGGTGCCCTGGAGGAGGGACCCGCCCAGGTCCTGGGCGAGCACCTGCAGGAGCTGGAGCGCTGGGAGGACGCGCTGCACTGCTACAACATCTCCGCCCGGCGGTTGCTGGCCGTGCCGCCCGAGGAGCTCGCCGAGGAGGAGGACGACCTTCTTCTGGCGCCGATCGTCAACCGCCTGCTGGCACGGATGAAGTCGGGGCTGTCGATGGACGCGCACGACGAGGTGGCCTTGGCCGTGGCCCAACGGCAGGTGAAGAGCCTCATGGAGTTCCCGGGTGCCCAGGACCCGGAGCGGGAGCGCACCGACGTGGAGGCGCTCTACTCCCGGGACGCCTTCGAGCAGGCCCGCGCTCGGAAACTGCTCACCGAGGAGTCCGCGGAGCAGGGGGCCGACGCCTACTACCGTGCCTCCGAGACGGCCCTGCGCGAGCGGGACCGCGAGGAACCCGGAGCGCGGCGGGGCGTGGTGCTGCACGGGGTGGAGGAGATCGAGGAGTTCGCCCGGCGCTTCGACCTGGACCCGGCGGACGGCGACACCGTCGCGGCCTGGGCGCAGGAGGAGGTCACCCCCGAGGACCCCCGATTCCGGCCGTGGCCGCCCGCCCGTAACGAGGCCTGCTGGTGCGGCTCGGGCCGCAAGTACAAGAAGTGCTGCGGCTCGCCGGCCGGACGCTGAGGAGCCTGTCCACCTCGGCGTTGTCGCGCTTTCGGCCCCCCAGGGCGAGGGCGGTGCGGGGCCGCGGAAAGCCGCGGGCCATGTACCCCGGCCTTGTGGACACCCCGGCCTCCTTGTGTCCCCCCGAGACCGCGGCCGAGGCCGGGAGTTCGCGCGGTACCCGAGGTGGAGAGGAAGGCGTGCCGGTCGATCCGGATGGTGTGGTGCGTCTCACGCGACTGGCGGAACAGATACACCCGGGGGTATGTTGAGGCGGGTAGGTGGAAAGGAGCCACATGAAGCCTGAGATGGTGGGTGACGCCCTCACGAGACTCAAGCGCGCTCAGGGGCAGCTCTCCGGTGTGATCTCGATGATCGAGGAGGGCGAGGACTGCGCAGCCGTCCTCCAGCAGTTGGCCGCGGTGTCCCGCGCCCTCGACCGGGCCGGGTTCAAGATCGTCGCGAGCGGTATGCGGCACTGCAACACGGCCCGCGAGCGGGGGGAGGACCCCGAGCTCACCGAGGAGGAGCTGGAGAAGCTCTTCCTGGCCTTGGCCTAGGGTCCTGCGGGCTCCGACCGTGGTGTCGGACGCCTTACGTTTTCAGCTCCGACGGAACTTCTTGATCTTCCAATTCATGAATTTAATATGAGAGCACAAACGGAATCTTTA
>CALGOD010000946.1 GCA_937957845.1 uncultured Nocardiopsis sp. | reverse complement strand
GGCGACCGCCCCAGGAAGGTGTCCCGGGCCACGTGCATGAGCGCGAGGAAGGCGTCCCGTTGGACCTTCCAGCCCGCCCCCGCCAGCCCCGTGTCCACCTGCCGGTGCAGGAGCGCCAGCTCGGTCGCGGCCAGTTGGTACTCCCTCATCGCCGCACGGCCACCGCGCCCGGCGTTGCGCGCCGCCCACTCACGTGCCCGTCGACGGGCCCTCAGGGAGCTGAGCATGGTGATGTCGGCCGGGGTGACCAGTCCGGTGCCGACATAGGGCGGCAGGTAGAGGGCGATCGCGCCCACCTGCCTGTGCCGGTCACGTGCGGCCAGCGCCAGAATGCCCATGAGCACGGCGAACAACACCATGTAGGCCACCGCCAGACCGTGCCAGCCGAAGTAGGTGGACCCGTTCCACAGTCCGTGCAGCAGTACGGCCGCCACCCACCCGGCGACGGGCGCCATCAGACGCAGCGGGCCGGTGCGCATGGCGGCGTAGGCCACCCCGATGCCGATCATCGCGGTGAAGACGGGGTGCCCCAGGGGGGCGACGACCCCGCGGATGGCGAAGGTCGCGACCAGGGTCCCGTCGAAGAACGCGCCGAGGAAGTACAGGATGTTCTCGGTGAAGGCGAAACCGGTGGCCACCATCCCGGCGTAGACCACCCCGTCGGTGAAGGTGTCGATCTCGTGGCGACGCCGCCAGAGCAGGATGAGCAACACCATGCCCTTGGCGCTCTCCTCCACCACAGGGGCGACGATCGACGTGGTCAGGAGGCCTCCCAGCTCCTGTCCGAACAGCGGCACGGTGACGTGAGCCAGCCCCCAGCTGTTGAACAACAGGGAGGCCAGCACCGCCACCCCCGCGCCCCAGACGAAGGCGAAGAACAGCACCCACCCCGGTTCGGGCTCGATCCGGTCGAGCATGAGGATCAGCGGCACCAGGATGCACACCGGGACGATCGCGGCCACGAGACTGACGGCGAAGCCGAAACCGCCGTCGATCCCGGAGGCGGCCCCTCCCTCCAGGGCGAGCGACCACAGGTAGACCAGCATCACGATCATGCAGAGCACGCTGAGGGCGGTACCCAGGGCGAGGGTCATCGAATGGCGGGAGCGTCGGCCCTGCAGGATGGCCTTGCTGTCGAGACGGGGCATGGGCACCGATCGTAGCGGGAAACGCGACGGGTACCGCCTCCGGTCGTGAGCGGGCCCCCTTCGACCTCGCCGTTCGACGACGAGGGGCGGCGTCCGGAACCTCAGGACGCCGCCCCTCGCTCAAAGGGCTCCTCAGCCCAGGAGGTTGGCGATCAGCGGGTCGACCGTGACCGCCACGAACAACAGCGCCAGGTAGGCGTTGGACAGGTGGAAGAAGCCCATCGTCTTGAGCCGGGCCCCGCTCACCCCGGCACGGGAGCGGCTGAGCAGCCGGTGGGCCTGGACCACGAGCAACGCCCCCAGCGCGATGGCGACCGCGCCGTAGAACCAGGTGGTACCCGCGACCGGCCAGAAGGCGACCGACACGATCGCGGTGGCCCAGCTGTAGAGCACGCACTCCAACAGCACGCGGCGGTCGCCGGCGACCACGGGGAGCATCGGGACCTTGGCCTGGGCGTAGTCCTCCCGGTAGCGCATGGCCAGCGTCCAGGTGTGCGGCGGCGTCCAGAAGAACACCACCAGGAACAGCACGAACGGCGCCCAGTCCAGACTGTTGGTGACCGCCGCCCAGCCGATGAGCACCGGCATGCACCCGGCGATACCGCCCCACACCACGTTCTGCGCGGTGCGCCGCTTGAGCAGCAGCGTGTACACGAAGATGTAGAACAGGATCGCGAAGACCGACAGCACCGCCGACAACGGGTTCACCAACAGGGCGAACCCGACGGTGGAGCCCACGGCCAGCACCAGTCCGTAGACGAGCGCGCCGCGCGGGGTCACCAGTTCCATCGCGCCCGGACGTTGACGGGTGCGACGCATCTCACGGTCGATGTCGCGGTCGATGTAACAGTTCATCGCGTTCGCGCTGGCCGCCGACATGGTGCCGAAGAGCAGGGTGGCCACCGCCGTCCACAGTGGGGGGACCCCTCCCGCCGCGACGAACATCACCGGAATGGTGGTGATGAGCAGCAGCTCGATGACGCGCGGCTTGGAAAGCGCGACGTAGGCACGGACGTACTCGCCGAAGGAGGCTCTGCGGGAGACCTCGGGCTCGGAACCGCCCG
Organism: uncultured Nocardiopsis sp.; assembly: GCA_937957845.1. Lineage (GTDB taxonomy): Bacteria > Actinomycetota > Actinomycetes > Streptosporangiales > Streptosporangiaceae > Nocardiopsis. The sequence continues at coordinate 441 of CALGOD010000946.1, read as the reverse complement.
GATCGGTGCGCGGAACACGGTTGGTCAGGGCCATCAGTACCGCGTCCCCACGGCCGGACGGCTCGTTCGCGTCCCCACGGGGGGCACCGGCTCGGTTACAGACACGCGGATACCTCGACAACTCTAGGGGTTTCGATACTGCTCGCCACGCGGGGTAGAGCGGATCGACAAAGCGTCAGGATCTGCGGAAACCCCGTCAACGACATACTGTAGTACTTCCTTATCGGGACCGGAGACCAGCCCCCTGCCAAGGGAAACACCCCCACTCACGGGACGCTCGCCACCTCAGAGGCCGCCGGATCGACACCAGGCTCGCACACACCCCGACACGCCTCCAACGTGCCGCCCCCCGGGGAGGACCGGACCACGACACCGGTCACGCACCCGGGGGCACGCCATCGTCACCCAGAGGATCGAGAGGTAGCCATGCCACCCCATTCC
>CALGOD010000945.1 GCA_937957845.1 uncultured Nocardiopsis sp. | reverse complement strand
ACGTTGACCTGTGAAGGGCACGGGCCTCCTGCCCGGAGGCCGTAGCCTGCAGGTGTATATAGCCGGTGCGAACCACCTCTGGTGGTTCGCACCGGCTATATTCGCGTCCATTTCACGCACTCCGGTACTCACCGGTCAGCACCGTCCGGCCGGAACCGGCCGTCACCGTGCCCAGTCGCCAGGCGGGGACACCGCGGTCGGCCAGGACCTCCAGGGCGCGTTCGGCGTCGCCCTCGGCGACGACCGCCGCCATGCCGACGCCCATGTTGAACGTGGCCTCCATGTCCTCCCGGCTCACGCCGCCCTTGTCGGCGAGGTAGCCGAAAACGGGGGCCGGCGCCCAGGCGGCGCGGTCCAACCGCGCGTCCAGGTGGTCGGGCAGGGAACGGGACAGGTTGGCCGCCAGGCCGCCGCCGGTGATGTGCGAGTAAGCGTGTACCTCCACCGCCCCGGTCAGGGCCATGCAGTCCTTCGCGTACACGCGGGTGGGGGTGAGAAGGATCTCACCCAGAGTGCCGCCCAGTTCCGGGACGTCGGCGGACAGGTCCAGGCCGGCCTCGTCCACGATGTGCCGGATGAGCGAGTAACCGTTGGAGTGCGGGCCCGAAGAGCCCAGGGCGATCACGACGTCACCCTCACGGACCCGATCCGGTCCCAGGATCGCGTCGCCCTCCACCACGCCGGTGCCCGCGCCGGCCAGGTCGTACTCGTCGGGCCCCATGGCGCCGGGATGCTCGGCGGTCTCCCCGCCGATCAGCGCACACCCCGCCTGGCGGCAGCCCTCCGCGATACCACCGACGATCTCGGCGATGCGCTCGGGCACCACCTTGCCGCAGGCGATGTAGTCGGTCATGAACAGGGGTTCGGCGCCGCTGACCACGAGGTCGTCGACGACCATGGCCACCAGGTCGATGCCGATCGTGTCGTGTTTGTCCAACTGTTGGGCGAGCAGCACCTTGGTGCCCACGCCGTCGGTGGAGGTCGCCAGGACGGGATCCTTGTACCTGCCGGTGTCGAGACGGAACAGGCCGGCGAAGCCGCTGGCGTCGGTGACCTGCTCGGGACGGCGGGTGCGCGCCACGTGGCGCTTCATCAGATCGACGGCGCGCTCACCGGCGGCGATGTCGACGCCCGCCGCCGCGTAGGCGCCCGTCGCTGTGCTGTCGGCTGACACGCGAGTTCTCCTCGTGCTGTGTGGCGATGGTGGTGGTGTGGGTCGGCCCTGTCCGGGCACGGCTCAGACGTCGCGCTGGATCCGGTCGGATCCGGCGCGACGGTTACTTCTCGCTGGTCGCCAGCGTGGAGCCCTCTGGAGTGCCGCAGGCCTTCTCCAGCAGGTGCTCGCCACGGGCGTCGTCCTCCACCCCGATCGGGTACTCACCGTCGAAGCAGGCCCGGCACAGGTCGTTCCGGGGCACTTCGGTCGCGGCGACGAGCTCTTCCAGGTCCACGTAGGCCAGGGAGTCGGCGTCGACCGAAGCGGTGATCTCCTCCACGGTCAGGTTCGCGGCGATGAGTTCGGCGCGGGTGGCGAAGTCGATGCCGTAGTAGCAGGGCCACAGCACCGGAGGACTGGAGATGCGCACGTGCACCTCGGCGGCGCCTGCGTCGCGCAGCATACGGACCAGGGCCCGTTGGGTGTTGCCGCGCACGATCGAGTCGTCCACGACCACCAGGCGACGGCCTTCGATGACCTCGCGCAGAGGATTGAGCTTGAGCCGGATGCCCAGCTGACGCAGGGTCTGGCTGGGCTGGATGAAGGTACGGCCCACGTAGGAGTTCTTCACCAGGCCCTGGGCGAAGGGGATGCCGCTGGCCTCGGCGTATCCCACCGCGGCGGGTGTGCCGGACTCCGGCACCGGGATGACCAGGTCGGCCTCCACCGGGTGTTCCCTGGCCAGACGACGGCCCACCTCCACACGGGTGGAGTTGACGTTGCGGCCCGCGATGATGGTGTCGGGGCGAGCGAGATAGACGTATTCGAACAGGCAGCCCTTGCGGCGAGCGGAGGCGAAGCGGCGTGAGCGCACCCCGCGCTCGTCGATGGTGAGCAGCTCCCCGGGCTCGATCTCGCGGACCATGGTGGCGCCCACGATGTCCAGGGCGGCCGTCTCGCTGGCCACCACCCAGCCACCGGCCCCCGAGGACTCGCCCAGACGGCCCAGCACGAACGGGCGGATGCCCTGGGGGTCGCGCGCCGCGTACAGGGTGTTCTCGTCCATGAACACCAGGGAGAAGGCGCCCTTCACGTGGGGAAGCAGGTCGAGG
>CALGOD010000944.1 GCA_937957845.1 uncultured Nocardiopsis sp. | reverse complement strand
GTCGCGATGTGGATGGCCTTTGCCCTGTTCACATGACCATGGTGGCCGGGGCGCGAGAGACCGTGTCCTCGGCTCGCACGACCCGCCCGGTGACCGACCACCCTTCGAAGACCGGGGGCGGAGTAGGGGTGTGGACACGGTGCTCCTTTCCGGGGAGGCCTCCGCACCCGCTTGCGGGGAACATGCCTTGGGTCCGCGGAGGGACACCCCGTGGCCGAGGTGGGCCATGTCGTGTCCTGGAACGAAGCAGGTGCGGCTGGAGTGGAACAGGACACCGCCGAAGGGGAACCTCGGCACCCTTTGCCGTGTATTCGACGTATTCCCCTCCGGCCTGGCGTCGGACCTTCGGGAACACTGGGCCGGAAGGAAGGACGTGATCGCCGTACCGGTAGGGGATCGCGACGAAGCGGTCGGCGGCGTGCTCCTCGACGCCCAGGGGCGCAGACCTTCGGTCCGGGCGTCGCCATGGAGTGGGTCAGGACCGGGCCGCTTCACCCTCCACCGCGGCCTTGACCCTTTCCAGGGTCTGACGCATACCCTCGCGCAGCACCGCCGTGAAGGTCTCCTGCCCGCCGAGGTGGGAATCGGTGAGGTCCAGTGACACGTCCGAGATCCCCTCGGGGGTTTCCCGACGCTGCGTGAGGCGGGTGTGCCCCTGAGTGGTCTCCTGCAGTGTGAAGGACCAGACCACCCGGTTCTCCTCGATCCGGAACGCCACTTCGTGATCCTGCGTGAATCGCACGATCTCGCCCCGTGTCGTCCATTCCAGATCGCCGTGACGGTTGCGGTTGGTGAACTGCGTGCCGAGTTCCACACGTTCGAAGGAGGCACGCAGTCGGACCGAGGTCACCTGGGGGCTCCACTCGGGCATGCGGCGCACGTCGCTGACCAGGGCCCAGACCCGTTCAGGTGGCGCGAGCACGTCGACGTGATATTCCAGCAGCGGTTCGTACGGGCGACTCACGGACCCTCCCAAGAATACGACCGATCGGTCGCTTTTGTGTATGGGGGAGACTATCCGACCCTCCATGTTCACGTCCAGACGGTCGCATAAGTCGTTTAAGATGCCCCCATGGCCTCTTCCGTCGACGGACGTCTCGCACGTGGCGACATCACGCGGAGCACGGTCGCGCGCAAGTCCGCCGAGGTCGCGACCACGCACGGCCTGGACTCCATCACGATCGGTTCTCTGGCAAGGGCCACGGGGCTGAGCAAGAGCGGCATCCTCACGGTCTTCGGTACCCGCGAGGCGATCCAGGTGGCGGCGGTCGCCGAGGCTCGGAAGATCTACGTGGAGACGGTCATCACCCCGGTCTGGGAGGAGCGACCGGGGGGTCCTCGGCTTCGTGCACTACTGGACTCCTGGGTGGCCTACCTGAGGGCCAGGGTGTTCCCCGGAGGCTGTTTCGTCGCCGCGACCTCGGCCGAGTACGGCCACCGCGACGGACCGGTGGCCGAGGCGGTGCGGGATCTGAAGCGGGAGTGGCTGGACCTGTTGGAGGCCGAACTGATCGCCGCCGGATCGACACGGCCCACCGACGACGCCTTCCGGATCGACGCGCTCCTCAACGCGGGCAACGTCCGCCGGGAACTCTTCGGCGATGACGCCGAGCTGGAGCGCGCCCACGCGTTGGCACTACAGGTCCTCGATCAGGCGAGAACGTCGGAAAGGCCCTGAGTCCGGAGGAGGAGCCCGTGTTCGGCCAGGACACGGGGACACGGGCTCCGCCGGTCCACAGTGATGCTCGACCGGTACCTCGTTCCTGACCAAGAAGCGCTCCGACCTCGTGTGCACGCTCGCCCGAGTCGGGCACCTGATGAGAGGTGGTCGCCGGTGGAACGGTCGGCCCGGTTCGGACGGAATCTCGCTTTCGGAACCGAAGTCAACGCCCCAAAACTCCACATCAGAGCCGTTTCCGCTCCGTTTCCGGTAGGGGGTCTTCGACCGGCGATATCGAAACATGTGGTCCTGCGAGGCCCCGACTTCCAGAATCCCTCCCATGGCAAAGACCTATGAGCTCATATCCGACCGTATGGCCCGCTTCCTCCTTGAACAGCCTGTCTTCTTCGTCGGCACCGCACCTCTGTCCCAGGACGGCCATGTCAACGTCTCGCCCAAAAGCATGACGGGCACCTTCGCCGTTGTGGACGAACACCGCGTCGCCTACCTCGACTACACCGCCTCCGGCATCGAGACCATCTCCCATCTGCGGGAGAACGGACGCATCGTCCTGATGTTCTGTTCCTTCACCGGGCCGCCCAATATCGTTCGCCTGCACGGAATCGGCCGCGTCGTCACCCCTACCGATCCTGAATTCGCGGACCTGCGCACCCGTTTCTCCAAAGAACGCACTCTAGGTCAACGCGCCATCATCGTCGTGGACGTCCGCCGCATCTCCGATTCGTGCGGCTTCTCCCTTCCTCTCATGGACCTGCGTGGCGACCGCGATCTCCTCGACCGGTACCACGAACGCCGCACTCCGGACTACTTCGCGGATTTCCAGCGCACCCGCAATGCCACCCGCATCGACGGGCTCCCCGG
>CALGOD010000943.1 GCA_937957845.1 uncultured Nocardiopsis sp. | reverse complement strand
CCCTGGCCGAACACCTGCCCGAACATGCGCTGCGTCACATCGTGGTACCGGACCTGGCCCACGCCATCGGTCCCGAACCGGGCCTCGAACCCGGCCCCCTCACTCCGGCCGGGGTCCTCACCGACCGTGCGCTCACCGAGTGGTTCCACCTCCACCTGACCTCTTCCACGCAGGTCCGGACCGGCGAGGACTCCTAGCGCCCGCCATCGCCACGGCGCGGTCCTCCTCCGGGCCGGCCAGAACACCCACCGTTCACCGTGCACACCCCCTTTCGCCTTCTCGGGAGTCCCCGTGGAGGATGCCACCGCGACAGCTGGTACACGTTTCATGGGATCATCCAGGGGCGACCGCTCCCAGCGGTCCGCCTGACCGTTTCGACTCATCCTTCAGGAGGGCGAACCACGTGACGGAACCGGCACCGGTCTTTGCCAGCGGGGTCGACAACGAGCGGTTGAACGCACAGCTACGCTTCCTTCTGGAAGTCGACAAGCTCAAGCGCATCCTGCGGCGTGGCCTTCTGGTGGACGGCTCCCGCCGGGAGAACGCGGCCGAGCACTCCTGGCACCTGGCGCTCTCCGCCCGCACCTTCGCCGAGTACGCGCCCGAGGGCACCGACATCGACCGGGTCGTGGAAATGCTGGTGCTGCACGACATCGTCGAGATCGACGCCGGGGACACGTTCCTGTTCGACCAGGTCGACACAGGACCCCAGGCCGATCGCGCACGCGCCGCGGCCGACCGCATCTTCGCCCTTCTGCCCGCGGACCAGGCAGAACGCGCCCGGGAGCTGTGGGAGGAGTTCGAGGCATGTGCCACCGCCGAAGCCCGGTTCGCCCATGCGATCGACCACCTCTCGCCCATGCTCGCCAACTGGCACAACGAGGGCGGGACCTGGGTGCGCTTCGGCATGACCCGGACCCAGGTGATGGAGAAGGTCAAGCTGATCCAGGAGGGATCGGAGGCGTTGGGGTCCTACGCCACCGCCCTGGTGGACGACGCCGACCGCCGCGGCTACTTCCGCGACTGAGAGGCGGGGGAGTCAGACCCTGCCCATGAGGAGCTGGACCGCCGCGGACAGCCCCACGAGCACCAGACACACGCGCAGGGCCGTCGGACTGAGTCTGCGCCCGAACCTCGCACCGAGATGGCCGCCCATGATGGTTCCGACCGCGAGGAGACCCACGACCGGCCAGGCGGGCGAGGCCAACACGATGTAGAACACCGCCGCGGTGCCGTTGACGATGGTGGCGAGGGCGTTCTTCAGGGCGTTGAGCCGCTGGATGTCGTCGTCCAGAGCGGTACCCAGGATGCTCATCAGGATGATCCCCTGAGCGGCGGCGAAGTAGCCGCCGTAGACCCCGGTCGCGTACGTGCCCACCGGAAGCAGGGGACCACCGTCCTCGCGGGCGGGTCTGCGCGAGTGCACCCACCTGGTGACCCTCGGTTGGAGGATGATCAACACGCACGCGGCACCGATCATGAACGGCACCACGGACTCGAACACGCCTGGGGGCAGGTAGACCAACAGCAGGGCACCGGTCACCGCCCCCAGGAAGGACATGCTCCCCAGGCGTAGGAGGCGGGCGCGCTGGCCGGACAGCTCACGCCGATAGGCGAGGGTCCCGCTGAGCGTCCCAGGCGCGAGTCCGATGCTATTGGAGATCGTGGCGGTGATCGGCGGATAGCCGAGGGCCAGAAGGACGGGGAAGGTGAACAGGGTCCCCGAACCCGCGATGGCGTTGACCCCGCCCGCCGCCACGCCGGCGAGGAGGACGACCACCGCCTCCCAGAGTTCCATCCGCTCGGCTCTTTCGTGTTCCCGCTCCCCGACGGTCGAGGACCACAACAGACTACGAGGGCGCCCCATCGGGTCCCCGCCCCGGGCTACGCCAAGGGACGAAGTCAAGAAGAAAGGGGTTTTCCGGACCCATGGGTCCGGAAAACCCCGTCGTTCCTGGCTCCGCCTCAGCGGACCCCGACCACCTCGTCCCGCAGACGCTCGAAGGCACTGCCGACCCCCTGAAGCGCCCGCCCCATCTCCGCCGGCACGATCCACACCTTGTTGGCGTCTCCCTTGGCGATCTCGGGCAGCTTCTGGAGGTAGTGGTAGGCCAGCACGTCCGGATCGACACGACTGGTGTGCAGCGCCTTGAACACCATGTGGATGGCGTCGGCCTCACCACGGGCCCTCGTGGTCTGGGCCTCGGCGTCGGCCTTGGCCGTGAGCGCCTGTGCCTCGGCCGCACCCTGGGCGCGCAGCACCGCGGCCGAGCGCTCACCCTCGGCGCGCAGCACCGCGGACTGCTTCTCACCCTCGGCGCTGAGCAGTTGGGCCCGCTTCTCCCGGTCGGCACGCATCTGCATCTCCATCGCCTCCTGCACGGAGGACGGCGGCTCGATGCCCTTGAGCTCGATACGACTGATCTCGATGCCCCAGTCCCTGGTCGCCTCGTCCAGGACGGCCTTCAGCTCACGGTTGATCGCGTCCCGGGAGGTGAGCGTCCCCTCCAGGTTCATACCGCCGATGACGTTGCGCAACGTGGCCAGGGTCAACTGCTCGACGGCCTGGATGAAGTTGGCGACCTCGTAGGTGGCCCGGTAGGCGTCCACGACCCGGATGTACACCGCCGAGTCGACCTCGACCGCGAGGTTGTCCTCGGTGATGGCCGACTGTGGGGGGAAGCTGACGACCTGGACGCGACGGTCGATCCGCTCACGCACATGGTCCACACCGGGAATGACGACGTTGAACCCCGAGCTCAGCGTTCGATGGAACTTGCCGAAGCGCTCGACGACGTCCTCCATCGAATGCGGAACGATACGCACACTCCGCCAGAAGATGATCAGCAGGACAGCGACGAAAAGCGCCACGATGATGATCATGGGCGTAAACATCTGGGGCGGCTCCGGATCTTCTGACAGGGGGTGGCAGACGGTACGGGCACGGACCACGCATCGGCGTCCCCGCCCACCCGAAGATCATAAAGCGCGCCGAAATAAAGCGATCCGCTTACCGAACGCTGACGTTACCCCATATGCGTCGAGGCGACTACATCCGGACAGGAATCCGCTTTAAGGTCAATCGATTTCCGTTTTTCCCACAATCCCATAAGGAGAAGAGAGGAGGACGAGGAAGGAGGAGGTCAGGCCGCCCGCGCACTCCAACGATCACCGTCGCGCTCCACCTTCAGGGGCAGACCGAAGGTCTCCGAAAGGTGTTCGGCGGTCAGGACGGCGTCGATCGGACCGGACCGCACCACCGACCCCTCGCGCAACAGCAGTGCGTGCGTGGTCCCGACGGGGATCTCCTCGACATGGTGCGACACCACGACGAGGGAGGGTGCGGCCGCGTTACGTGTCAGGTTGCCGAGCCTGCGCAACAGGTCCTCCCGACCGCCCAGGTCCAGTCCGGCCGCGGGCTCGTCCAGGAGCAGGAGTTCGGGGTCGGCCATCAGCGCGCGTGCGATGAGCACACGTTTGCGCTCGCCCTCGGACAGGGTGTGGAAGGTCCGCCCGGCCATGTCCCCCACCCCCCAGTGACCCAGCAGGGGGCGCGCGCGACCGTGGTCGGGGGTCCCGTACTCCTCACGAAAACGACCGACGTACCCGTAGGCCGCGCTCATCACGATGTCGAGGACCGTGCTGCCCTCCTCGATCTGCGAGGCCACCGCGGCTCCCGCGTAGCCGATGAGCGGACGAAGTTCGAACACGTCCACACGGCCCAGGCGCTCCCCGAGGATCTCCACCTCGCCCTTCGTCGGATGCGTCTGGCTGTACACCACGTTGAGCAGTGTGGTCTTGCCCGCGCCGTTGGGACCGAGGATCACCCAGCGCTCGCCCTCCAGCACCGTCCAGTCCACACCGCTCAGCAGTTCGGCGTCACCTCGTCGAACCGTGACCCCGCTCAGGTCCAGAACCCGCCCGTCCATCGTCCTCCCTCACATCATGTCCCACGCCGGTGCACGGGCCGATCTACCCTGAAGCAATGCAGCTCACGTCCGCACCACTCGTCGCCTGGGGCAACGCCTGGCTGTCCGGACACATCGGACTCGACGACGCCGTCGACGCGGTCGAACGGCGTAGCGGCCCCAACCTGATCGGGACAGTACCGCCAACGGTCCCGCCCCTCGACAGCGGCATACCGCTGCGGGTCGCACTGGTACGGCTCCGTGGCCTGGGCCTGTCCGCCTTCCGGTTGGCACTGCCCTCCTGGGGGGACCCCCTCGGATTGGTGGGACCGAAGGAACTCAACCAGGCCGCCGTCCAGGCGCGAGAAGGGGTGCTGGCACAACTCTCCGACCGGCAACTGGGACTGGTGCCCACACTCGACCGGCGTGGTTCATCCTATGTGGGTGTCGCATGGACGCCGTATCCGGCCAACGACACCCTGCCCCAGGTCCCGGATCTGGCCGAGGCGGAACAGACGCTGAAGCGCACCGTCATCGAGGTCGCCGAGGTGATGGAGGGGATCGACGACATCGTGTCCTTCGCCCCCGGCGTCCACCGCCGGCTGGGAGAACGGGACGGCCGGGAGGCGCCCCCACTGGCACCCGGATACCCACCACGTGCCCACCGGGTGGCGGTCCAGGCCTCACGACTGGCGAAGGTGGTGGAACTGGCCGAGCCCTCCTCCGGCCGAGGGCTGACCGCCCACCAGGCGACGGACCGGGCCGAGGCGCTCCGACGGTTGGACGCCGCGGTACGAAGGGCCCTGGTGGCCGCACACGCGGCCATCTCCCCCCTGCCCGGCCAGGCCCCACGACGGCTGCCCGACCGCGAGACGGAGAGGTGAGACGAGGGCGGCACGGCGCCCCGTAACGGGGTTGCCCGCCGATCCCTGAAGGGAGACCCTGGTTACCGGGGCCGAAGTTCGGGGTCGGACCAGGGGACATACCTGATCCGTCACGGTGGGAGAAGGCCGATACTTGGTGTGTGGTAGGCCGAAGCCCGGCCCCACGGATGGAGAACGAGGAGACCCGTCATCATGCAGCCCGAGCACATCCGAGCCTCCGACGCGGACCGGGACAAGGTCGCCGAGAGGTTGCGTGAGGCCCTGGCAGAGGGACGTCTCACTCCCGTGGAGCACGAGGAACGCCTGGACACCCTGTACAGGGCCAAGACCATGGGCGAGCTCGCCCCCATCGTGGAGGACCTGCCCGCCCCCGGACACGACTACGCGAGCATGGAACGGTCCTCCCAGACCCCCGATGGTATGGAGATCCTGGGCAGCGAGGCCCGCGACCTGGCCGGGCAGAGCAAGGGATCGGAGAACCTGGTCGCGGTCTTCGGAGGCTGTGAGCGTAAGGGCCGCTGGCTGGTGGAACCCCGCACCAACGTGTCCGTGCTGTGCGGCGGAGTCGAACTGGACCTGCGAGAGGCCGTGCTGAGCCAGCACGAGGTCACCATCCAGGTCGCGGTGATCATGGGCGGGGTGGAGATCACCGTGCCGCACGGGGTCAGAGTGATCAACAACACGTCGGCGATCCTGGGAGGCACCGACCTCCACGGCACCGACCAGGTCACGGACCCGAACGCCCCGGTCGTGCGATTGACGGGAACCTGCATGTTGGGCGGGGTGGACGTCAAGGCGAAGGGGCCCAAACGCAGAAGAAAGAACAGGAAGAACAGATGAGCCGGGTCTCGCTCCTCGGTGTCCACATAGTGAACTAGCTGGGAAAAGGAACCGCCCTGTGCGACGCCTCCCCAGTGCGGCCGAGTAACGTGGACAACGCCATGAATGAGAAATCCACGCTTCTGGTGACGGTGACCGGCCGCGACCGTCCCGGCATCAGCGCCCGTCTCCTGAGCACTCTCTCCGTCTTCCCCGTGACGATCGTCGACCTCGAACAGGTGGTCCTCGCGGACCGCCTCGTGCTGGGCGTGGTCATCGAGGTGGACGAGAAGGTCGCTCCCGGTGTGAGCCACCGACGGGTCTTCGAGGAAGTCCGTAACGCGGTCGACAAGACCACGGTGGACCTCGGGATGGAGGTCGGATACGGAGAGGGCAACGGGCGCGTGAACGCGTTCGGCCCCAACCGCCTGCACGTGACGGTGCTGGCCGACCCCCTACGTCCCGGCGCCCTCGGGGCCCTCACGTCGTGTGTGGCGCGCGCCGGCGCGAACATCGACCGGATCGAACGGCTGTCACGCTATCCGGTGACCTCCGTGGAGATGGAGGTCTCGGGAGGCGACGTCGAGCATCTACGCGCCGAACTGGCGATCGAGGCGGCCACCCAGAACGTGGACGTCGCCGTGCAGCCGAGCGGCCTGCACCGGCGCGGCAAGCACCTCATCGTCATGGACGTGGACTCCACCCTGATCCAGGGCGAGGTGATCGAGCTCCTGGCCGCCCACGCCGGTTGCGCGGAGGAGGTCGCCCGCGTCACCGAGGACGCCATGCGCGGCAAGCTGGACTTCGAGGAATCCCTGCGCCAACGGGTCTCCCTGCTCAGGGGTCTGGACGCCTCCACCATCGAGAAGGTGCGCGAGGAGATCCAGTTGACCCCCGGCGCACGGACACTGGTGCGCACCCTGAAGCGCCTGGGCTACGAGCTCGGCATCGTCAGCGGCGGGTTCACCCAGATCACCGACGTACTCGTGGAACGTCTGGGTCTGGACTACTCGGCCGCGAACACGCTGGAGATCGTCGACGGCAAACTCACCGGAGGCCTGGTCGGCCCGGTCATCGACCGTAAGGGCAAGGCGACCACCCTGAAGCGCTTCGCGGCGGAGGCGGGCGTCCCCCTCGAGCAGACGGTGGCCGTGGGTGATGGGGCGAACGACCTGGACATGCTGCAGGCCGCCGGTCTGGGCGTGGCCTTCAACGCCAAACCTGTGGTGCGCCAACAGGCGGACACCTCGGTGAACGTGCCCTACCTCGACACGATCGCTTTCATCCTGGGCATCACACGCGAGGAGATCGAAGCCGCGGATCTGCACGCGCAGGCCGAGTCCCTCTGAGAAACCGGACGGTCCACGGTCCACCCCTGTTCTCCGACCCCTGTCCCGCCAAGGGCAGGGGTCGAGTCGTCATAAGGGCCCGCGGCCTCGCTTTTTTCACTTGTTCACAAACCACCCCGAAAAAACAACGCGAGGGACGAACGAACAGAAAACCTTCTGTCCCCCCCCCCCCCCCCCCGGAAGAAAAACCGC
>CALGOD010000942.1 GCA_937957845.1 uncultured Nocardiopsis sp. | reverse complement strand
GCCGTAGGGCATCTGGTCGGCGCGGACCGTGGGCACGTCGCCGATGACGACGCCTCCCACCTCCAACTCCCGGTGGGCCCGGAAGGCCGTGGGCAGGTCGCGGGTGAACACGCCCGCCTGGAGTCCGAAGTCGCTGTCGTTGACCGCGGCGAAGGCGGCGTCGGTGTCGGCCACGCGCTGTAGGACCAGAACCGGCCCGAACACCTCCTCGCGCACCACCTTGGCGTCGGCGGGCACCTGCGCGAGTACGGTCGGCGCGACGGTGAGCCCGTCGCGGGTGCCGCCGGTCAGGACCTCGGCCCCGGCCCCGACCGCCTCGTCGATCCAGGCGGACACACGCTCGGCGGCGGCCTCGTCCACGAGGGGGCCCACGTCCGTGGCCGGGTCCGCCGGATCGCCCACCCCCAAGGCCTCCACCCGCTCCACCAGGCGCGAGACGAACTCGTCGTAGACGCCGTCCTCGACGACGACCCGCTGCACGCCGATGCACACCTGGCCGGCCTGGTTGTTGCCGAACAGGGCCACCCGCTGTGCCGCCCAGTCCAGGTCCGCGTCGGCGAGCACCACCGCGGCGGCGTTGCCGCCCAGTTCCAGGGTGACGTGCTTACGCGGGGCCAGCTCGGGCAGCCGCCAACCGAAGGGGCCTCCGGTGAAGGAGATGACGGGCAGGCGCTCGTCGGTGATCAACGAGGCCGCGCGGTCGTTGGGCATGGGCAGCACCGACACCATGCCGCCGGGCAGGTCCGTCTCGGCGATGATCTCACCCAGGATCAGCGCCGTCATCGGGGTCGCGGGAGCGGGCTTGACGATGATGGGGGCGCCGACGGCGATGGCCGGAGCCACCTTGTGGGCGACCAGGTTGATCGGGAAGTTGAACGGGGAGATGCCCAGGACCGGCCCCTTGGGCACGCGACGGATCAGGGCCATGCGTCCGGTGCCACCGGGGTCGGTGTCCAGGCGCTGGAGCTCACCGCTGTCACGGCGGGCCTCCTCCGCCGCCCACCGGAACACGGACACGGCGCGCCCGGCCTCGGCGCGGGCCCACTTGATCGGCTTGCCGCTCTCGGCGGTGATGGTCCGGGCGATCTCCTCGGCACGCTCGCCGATGCGCCGGGAGACGTGGTCGAGGGCGTCGGCCCGTACGTGGGCGGGCAGGGCGGCCGCTCGGGAGGCGACCGCGTGCGCTGCGGCCACGGCCTGCTCGATCTGCTCGACGCCGGGAACAGAGACGGTGCCCGCGCTCTCGCCGGTGTAGGGGTTGACGACGGTGAACTCGGTGTCGCCGGTCGCGGCGGTGCCGGCCAGCCAGAACGGACGCGTAGACATGCATGTGACGCTAGTGCCGCACCGGGCACGGCCGCCTTGTCCACCTCTGCTAACAGAAGGCCGGGAATTGGACGTGGTGGAGTAACATCCGTCGGCCACGGAGCTCGGGTTCTCCGGGTGGGAAGCGGCCGAGAAGTAGTACCGTAAAGGACCACCGGCCCCCGGGCCGGGAACACGGGAACGGCCTCGTCCGGCGGGATCCGGGGTCGTACCACCACGCATCCGTATGGAGGACCCACAGCCCGCGCGGGGATCTTCGGTCGACCGACTGGCGCGGCGGGTCCCCTTCGTCCACAGTGGTGAAGAGGGCTCTGCCGGCGCGTTCGGCCGGACCCTCGGGTCCGCCTCCGATGGGAGCCCGGGAGTGCTCATTGCCACTTGTCTACCGCACGCTCGTCGCAGTCCCGGAGCACGACGGTGATCTGGTCGCCGCCGCGCCCGCGGTCCTGTCCCGGTGGTTGAGCAAGCGTGGGAACTCGGGCGCGCGCGTGGACTTCACCGCCTCGGGCCGCTTCGACCTGAGCAACCGTTCCCGGGCACTGGTGCCGCGGCCCGCCAACCCCGAGGCGGGCCGGTCCTTCCTGCGGCTGACCACCGAGGCCGACAAGCCGGGCGCGCTCAGCCCCACCAGCCCCACCGG
>CALGOD010000941.1 GCA_937957845.1 uncultured Nocardiopsis sp. | reverse complement strand
CTTCATGATGGGCGACCACTTCGACGAGGGCTACCCCCTGGACGGGGAGACCCCGGTCCACCAGGTGCGGCTACGACCGTTCCACATCGACGCCACCACGGTCACCAACGCCGCCTTCGCCACGTTCGTCAAGGCCACCGGTCACGTCACGGAGGCCGAGCGTCTCGGCGTCTCCGCGGTGTTCCACTCGGCGTTCCACGGTGACCGGCGCGACGTGGTCGGCGCCGCGGACGGCGCCCCCTGGTGGCTGGCGGTCCGCGGCGCCTGCTGGCGTCGTCCCGAGGGACCCGGATCGGGTATCGGCGACCGCCAGAACCACCCCGTCGTCCATGTCTCCTGGCACGACGCCCTGGCCTACTGTGCTTGGGCGGGCAAACGACTGCCCACGGAGGCGGAGTGGGAGTACGCCGCGCGCGGAGGACTCCAGGGGCGCCGCTTCGCCTGGGGGGACGACCTCCTCCCCCGCCGCAGGTGGATGCTCAACATCTGGCAGGGCACGTTCCCCACGCACAACAGCGCCGAGGACGGATTCCTCACCACCGCGCCGGTCAAGACGTTCCGTCCGAACGGACACGGGTTGTGGCAGATGGCGGGCAACGTCTGGGAGTGGTGCGCGGACTGGTTCTGCCCGGAGTACTACCGGAACTCTCCGGCCATGGACCCGGCGGGTCCGGACACGGGCGAGCGGCGGGTCATGCGTGGTGGCTCCTATCTGTGCCATCACTCCTACTGCCACCGCTACCGTGTGGCCGCGCGTTCGTCGAACACCCCGGAGTCCACCTCGGGCAACCTCGGGTTCCGGTGCGCCAACGACGCCGTCGCCGTTCCCGGCGCGTCGGAGCGCTGACCCCGCCCGGCCCGGTCGACGGTCGCCCGCACGGGACGGCTGCCGGCGGCAGGTCGGCCTTCCTCACGGGAGCCGGCCCAGGAGGGCGCCGAGCAGGTCCAGGGTGCCCATGCCGAAGCGCGCACCGGCCTCCAGCCCGGTGGCCAGGAAGGCGGCCAGCAGCATCAGGACCAGGACCCGGGCGGGCCAACGGCGGGTGCGCTGCCCGGCGGGGGCGTCGTCCCCGCCCGGCCCTTCCAGCCAGGAACGGTCCAGGCGGGCGATCTCGCGCCGTAGTTCCTGGAGCTCGGTGTGGTAGTGGTCGCGTTCCTCGCGGACCCGTTGGAGTTCGGCCCGTTCGGCGCGGACGGCGGCGCGGGCGTCGACGATGTCGACGCGCGCGCCCTCGGGTCCGTGCCGGGAGTGCCAGCGTTCCAGTCGGGACAGGGGCAGGTCCGCGTACTGGGTGGGCCAGTTGTCCTCGGGTGCGGTCTCCGTGGAGGTCTCGTCGATCCCCGGTTCCGTCTCGGTCGCGTAGTCCGGCGGCGGGTCCGTCGACGTGTCCGGGGCGGCCGCGTCGGCGGGCACGGGGTCGGGAACGACGGGCAGAGGTGGTGCGTCGGCGGGTGTGCGGTCCTCGGGGCCGTCGGTGAGATCGGGTCCTTTGGGGGGTTCGGTGTTCTCCCACTCCTGGGGAAGGTGTGGGGTGCTCGCTCGGGCGGTGGGGGTTCCTCCGTCCGGGGTAGGGGGCGGCTCCTGGGGCTCGGGGGCCTTCGGTGGCGGCGCCGTGTCCCCATCGACGGCTCCGTCCGTTCCGAAGACGTCCTGGGAGGGGGCGGGTGGGGCTTCGCCGTCGGGATCCCGCGCCTCCTCGACGTGGGTCGTGGAGGGCTGGGGGATCACCTGCGGTTCGGGGGGCCTGCGGGGTTCGTGCGGTTCGGGCGTGGCGAAGACGCGGGGCGGTGCGATGCGCGGGCGCGCGGCGGGCGGCTCCTCGTCTGCGGGTCCGGTCGCCTCCGGTGGCGGTTCGGGGTCCGTCGCCGGCCACAGCGCCTCGTTGTCCCGCCCGCCGGTCTCGTCCCGGGGTCGCGTCGAGTGGGGTCGGGCGCCGCCGTGGCCGTCGTGCTCCTCCGTCCCGTG
>CALGOD010000940.1 GCA_937957845.1 uncultured Nocardiopsis sp. | reverse complement strand
CGTCTCCTTCGATCCGAGGAAGGACTCGGCGCACCGTTTCGTCCCGATCGCCCCGCAGGTCATCGCCGACCAGATCGAGGCCGCCACGTCCTGCCATGACCTGGACGTGGTCAAGATCGGCATGCTCGGCACGCCGGAGACCATCGACGTGGTCGCCGAGGGACTGCGCGGCCGGTCCTGGCGGCACGTGGTCCTGGACCCCGTGCTGATCTGCAAGGGCCAGGAACCCGGTGCCGCCCTGGACACCGACAAGGCGCTGACCGCCCAGATCCTGCCGCTGGCCACCGTGATCACGCCCAACCACTTCGAGGCGCGCACCCTGGCGGGCATGGAGAGCATCGAGACGGTGGACGACCTGGTGGAGGCCGCCCGCCGCATCCACGAGCTGGGCCCCCGGCACGTCGTGGTCAAGGGCGGAATGGAGCTTCCCGGACCGGACGCGGTGGACGTGTACTTCGACGGTGAGGAGACGACCGTCCTTAGCGCCCCCAAGATCGGGAACGCCCGGGTGAGCGGTGCCGGCTGCACCTTCGCCGCCGCGATCACCGCCGAACTGACCAAGGGCGGGGACGTGCGGAAGGCCGTGGAGGTGGCCAAGGCGATGGTGCGCGAGGGCATCAGTCACCGGCTCACCACCCACGCGCCCTTCGCCTCGGTGACCACCACCGCGCCCTCGGCGGGCTGACGGACGTTCGACGTCCCCGTCCGCGAGGCCGCCGACATCCCCCGGGGCACCGGTAGCGGGGTCGCCCGAGCAAGCGCCGATCCCCTGCCCGCCGATTTTCGGCGTCGGACATGATTCCCCTTCCCCCTCCCCGGTTAGGGGGAGGGGGAAGGACCACACGAGCAGGGGGTGGACATGTCCGAACGCGACGAGACCCGTCACAAGGCCGAGGAGCTCAAGGGCAAGGCCAAGGAGCAGCTCGGCAAGGCCACGGACAACGAACAGTGGCAGGCCGAGGGCAAGGGCGAGCAGAAGACCTCGAAGCTCAAACAGGCCGGGAACAAGGTCAAGGACGCCCTGACCGGAGACGACAAACCCGACAGGACCTGAGCACGTCGATCACGGGGAGGTACCGCCGGTGCCTCCCCGTTCGCGTGCGTACCTTCGTTCCCTGAGCCCCGAGCGTGGATGGGGGCGAGCACATGGCGCCTCCCCCGTTCGGCACGTGTCCGGATGCACCGCCCCCGCGGGGATCCGCGGCAGAAAGTCCCGTTGACACCCGGCGGAGCGGGACCACACTGGGTCTGAAGAAGAACCCACACTCTCGATCACGCAGGGGGTCGGATGCCGGTCGCGCAACGGCGGGAGCTCATCCTCGAACGGCTACACCGCCCCGGCGGGGCCAGGAGGGCCGACCTCGCCGGGAACCTCCCGGTCCCGGGCCCGTCCGGGCGCGGGAACCCGCCCGTCCCGGAGGTCCGAGGAGAACCGCGCAGGGCGCGCGACGTCCGGGAGCGGGCCGATTCCACCGCCCCCGACCTCATCGCACCGCTGAGCCGCCGCGACGCCCTGGTCACCGACTCCGGGACCGAACAGAAGGTCCGTGAGACCCCGGCCGAACACGTGGGCCGTCCGGCGGTCGCCGACGTCCGAGGGGGACGGGGATGAGGAGGACCTCCGCACGTCTGGCCGACGGACGCGAGATCGTCTACTTCGACGAGGGAGACATCCCCCGAGAGCCCTCCCCCGACCCGCGTGGACTCCCACCGGCCGCGACGGGCTCGGAGATGCGCTTCGACCCGATCCTGCGCGAGTGGGTGGTCATCGCCTCCCACCGGCAGGGGCGCACCCATCTGCCCTCCAGCGACGACTGCCCCCTGTGCCCCTCCACGGAAGGTCGGAGCACCGAGATCCCGGCGGCCTCCTACGATGTGGTGTCCTTCGAGAACCGGTTCCCGTCACTGGTCTCCGACGACGGAAGGCTCCTCGGGGACATCGGCGAGCTGGAACCCTCCCGACGTGTGGGCACGGGCCGCTGCGAGGTGCTCGTCTTCAGCTCCGACCACGACGCCTCCTTCGCCGACCTGTCCCCCGAACGCGTGGACACCGTCATGGCCGCCTGGATCGATCGGACCCTGGCCCTGTCCGCGTCGCCGGGGGTGGAGCAGGTGTACTGCTTCGAGAACAGGGGGCCCGAGATCGGGGTGACCCTCCACCACCCGCACGGGCAGATCTACGCCTTCCCCTTCGTCACCCCGCGCACCCGGCGGATGCTCGACTCCGCCGAGGCCCACCGCGAACGCACCGGTGACGACCTCTTCGCCGACGTGCTGCGCTCCGAACAGGAGGCGGGGATCCGGGTGGTCGCGCGGAGCGAGCACTGGACCGCGTTCGTCCCGGCCGCGTCCCGCTGGCCGGTGGAGGTGCACCTGTACCCGCACCGCCGCGTACCCGACCTGCCCGCGCTGTCGAGGGACGAACGCGAGGACTTCGGCCACCTGTACCTGGACGTGCTACGCCGCCTCGACGCGCTCCACGGCACTCCCCTGCCCTACGTCTCCGCCTGGCACCAGGCACCCGTCCGGGAACGACGCGACCTGTCCCACCTGCACCTGGAACTGTTCTCGGTGCGGCGTGCGCCGGACAGGCTCAAGTACCTGGCCGGAACCGAGTCCGGCATGGGAGTGTTCGTCAACGACGTGGCGCCGGAGGACACCGCCCGGCGGCTCCGGGAGGCCGCCCCGTGAAACCGGACGGCGTCGAGGGCGGCGAGGTGGCGGGCGCGTTCGCGTCGGCGGTCGGGTACGGGCCCGAGGGGGTGTGGGCCGCGCCGGGGCGGATCAACCTCATCGGCGAGCACACCGACTACAACGAGGGGTTCGTGCTCCCCTTCGCGCTGCCTCGCACGTTGACCGCTGCCGCCGCCTCCCGGTCGGACGTCACGGTGCGGCTGCGGTCGGGACAGTCCGGGGAGGTGTTCGAGGCCGGCCTGGCGGACCTGACCCCCGGCGCGGTCCGGGGATGGGCCGCCTACCCGGCCGGCGCGCTGTGGGTGCTGCGGCGGGAGGGTCTTCCGGTGGGCGGCCTGGACCTGCTGGTGGACAGCACGATCCCGACCGGCGCGGGGCTGTCCTCATCGGCCGCGCTCACGTGTGCGACCGTCATGGCCGCGGCCTCCCTGTACGGCGCCGCCCCCGGACCCGCCGAGGTCGCCCGCCTGGCCCAACGGGTGGAGAACGACTTCGTGGGCATGCCCTGCGGGATCCTGGACCAGTCCGCGTCCATGTTGTCGACCGAGGGGCACGCGCTGTTCATGGACACACGGACCATGGCCGTCGAACAGGTGCCCTTCGATCCCCCGGCGGCGGGCCTGAGCGTGCTGGTCGTGGACACCCGCGCCCCCCACCGGTTGGTGGAGGGCCACTACGCCGAGCGTCGCCGCTCCTGCGAGCGGGCCGCGCGCGCCCTGGGGGTCGCGGCCCTGCGTGACGTCGACGACCTGCCGGGGGCCTTGGCCGCGCTGTCCGACGAGGTGATCCGGCGTCGGGTGCGTCACGTGGTGACCGAGAACGCACGGGTACTGCGCACCGTGGAACTGCTGCGGTCGGGGCGCCTGCGCGAGGTGGGTCCCCTGCTCACCGCCTCTCACATCTCACTGCGTGACGACTACGAGGTCAGCGTCCCGGAGGTGGACACGGCCGTGGACGCCGCCCTGTCGGCCGGAGCGTTGGGCGCACGGATCACCGGCGGCGGATTCGGCGGGTGCGTGATCGCCCTGACCGATCGGGTGGAGGTCTGTGCGGAGAGGGTCCGGCGGGCCTACCGGGAACGGGGGTTCGCCCCGCCCTCCCTCTTCACGGCCCTGCCCTCGGCGGGAGCCCGCCGCCTGTACCCGTGAACCCCTCCCCTCACGAGCACGCTCCCGGTACCGCCGTGGAGCGCCGGCTTCCGGAGGGGGCTCTTCGGCGGAGACGTCCCGGGCCGCCCGACCCCATGGGAGCGCTTCCATGGACAATGGGCGGTGGTGTGACGACGAACGAGGGAGTACGCATGGGTCTCAGATTCGGACTGCTGGGCACGGGCTACTGGGCCGCGGAGACGCACGCCGCGGCGTTGCGCGCGCACCCCGAGGCCACCCTCGCCGGGGTGTGGGGACGCGATCCGGCCAAGGCCTCGGCGTTGGCCGAGCGGTACGGGACCCGTTCTCACGAGGACGTCGACGCCTTGCTGGCCGACGTCGACGCCGTGGCGATCGCCCTGCCCCCCGACGTCCAGGCCGAGCTGGCGCTGCGCGCCGCGCGGGCGGGAAAGCACCTGCTGTTGGACAAGCCCGTGGCACTGTCGACCGTCGCGGCCGACGCGCTCACCTCCGAGGTCGTCGAGCGCGGCCTCGCCTCCGTGGTGTTCTTCACCAGCCGTTTCTCCGACACCGTGACGGAGTTCGTGGAGTCGGCCGCCGCCGAGGGCGGCTGGCACGGGGCGCGGGCGACGCTGTTCGCGTCGATCTTCGAACCCGGCAACCCCTACGGGGCCTCCCCCTGGCGCAGGGAGAAGGGCGGTCTGTGGGA
>CALGOD010000939.1 GCA_937957845.1 uncultured Nocardiopsis sp. | reverse complement strand
CGGGTTCAGAGCCAGCCCATGTCCTGGGCGGTGCGGATGGCGGACATACGGTTGTCGACGCCGAGCTTGCCGATGGCGTTCGACAGGTAGTTGCGCACGGTCCCCTCGGTCAGGTGGAGGGTGGCGGCGATGCGGGCGACGGTGGCCCCGTCGGAGGCCACGCGCAGGACCTCCGCCTCGCGGTCGGTGAGCGGGCTCTCGCCCCCGATCATGGCCGCGGCGGCGAGGTCGGTGTCGATGTAGCGCCCGCCTTCGTGAACGCGGCGGATGGCACCGGCGAGCTGGTCGACGGGGGCGTCCTTGGCCAGGAAACCGCGTGCACCGGAGGCGAGCGCGCGACGCAGGTAACCGGGGCGGCCGAAACTCGTGAGAATGACGACACCGCAGCCGGGGACGTCCTGCTTCAGTCGTGCGGCGACCTCCAGGCCGGTGGCGCCGGGCATCTCGATGTCCAGCACCGCGATGGCGGCGTCGTGACGGATGACGGCGTCGACCACCTGGTCACCACGGCCGACCTCCGCGACGACCTCCAGGTCCTCCTCCAGGCCGAGCAGAGCGGCGATGGCGCCACGGACGAGATGTTGGTCGTCGGCCAGCACGATCTTGATCAAGGACGACTCTTCTCCGGTGTCTCGCTTTGACTTCGGCACGGTATCGTTTCGGACATTGTGGTGCACAAGGCGCAACAAGGTTCGAGGGCGCGCGGTCGTTCTGGAACTCGAAACCCTGGTGTATCGGGCTCTCACCCTGTTCTAACCCGTGCGCCGCATGATGGAGCACATCACTGAACATCGTCCCGCCAGTCGGAGGATGCGTTGAACACCAACGAACCGAACGCAGGTAACGAGTCCGGGAACGAGCGTCCCGAGGACCGGACCGCAGACCGACCGGTGGACACCCCCGACGCGCAGAACACCGAGCAGGGCTCCACGGACTCCGGCCCCCACTTCTCACCGCCCCATCATCCACCGCGCTGGGCCACCGGCCCCAACGCTCCGGAGCGGGCCTCCTACACCTTCCCGCCGTCCGAAGCGGGCTACGGATCCCCACACGGAGGACAGGGTTCCTCCCCGGGGGGACAGCATGAGCGGTTCGCCGACCAGGGCGGCCCCCCGCACGGGCCGGGAGCCCCCGGCGGGCCCCACCAGGGCGGGCAGCCGTACGGCGGCGGATTCGGACCGGGAGGTCCCGGCGGACAGTTCCCGTTCGCCGCCGGCCCGCCTCCCGGCCCCGAGAAGAAGGGCGGCTCCGGCAAGATCGTGACCGTGGCCGCGATCACCGCCCTGATCACGAGCCTGATCGTGGGGCCGGCGGCGGCGCTGGGTGCCGACTACCTGTTCCCCCACGGGCTGGGCGGTCCGGTCAGCTCGCTCGGTGAGGAGCCGGCCGGAACCGAGACCGAGGGGGCCGTGGGCGAGGTCGCCGAGGCCGTCCTGCCGAGTGTGGTGTCCATCCAGACCGCCAGCGGTGGCGGCAGCGGTGTGATCATCTCCTCCGACGGCCAGATCCTGACCAACGCGCACGTGGTGAACGCGGCCCAGAACGGCCCGTTGGAGGTGCTGTTCAACGACGGGAGCTCCGCCCGGGCCGAGGTCCTGGGCTCGGACCCGGTCTCCGACATCGCCGTGATCCAGGCCGAGGGCCGGACCGACCTCGAACCCGCCAGGCTCGGTGACTCCGAGAAGATCGGAGTGGGCGCCGAGGTCGTGGCGATCGGCTCTCCCCTGGGCCTGAGCGGCACGGTGACCACGGGTGTGGTCAGCGCGCTGAACCGGCCGGTGAACACCGGGACGACCGGGCAGACCTCCACGGTGATCAACGCGATCCAGACGGACGCGGCCATCAACCCGGGTAACTCCGGCGGCCCGCTGGTGAACATGAACGGCGAGGTCGTCGGGATAAACACCGCGATCGCCGGCATCTCACAGGACAGCGGTTCGGTGGGGCTGGGCTTCGCCATCCCGATCAACCAGGTCCGCCCGACCGCGGAGCAGCTGATCGAGCACGGCAGCGCCAGCTATCCGGCGATCGAGGCGACCATCACCGACTCGCGTGAGGGCGGCGCGGAGATCGTGGAGGTGACCGACGGAGGGGCGGCGGACGAGGCGGGGCTCCGTCCCGGTGACGTGCTGGTGTCCGTGAACGACGAGTCGGTCTCCACACCGGACGAGCTGATCGCGAAGATCCGGACCCATCGGCCCGGGGACGAGATACGGCTCGGGGTACGGTCCGGCGGCGGCGCCGAGGAGCAGGTGACGGTCACGCTCGGGGAGCAGAGCGCCACGTCGGCCCAGGACGAGGCCGAGGAGGACTGAACGGTCCCCGGCGGGCCGGCCGTCGCGATCACGTCCGACCGGCCGACTCCGGCCCACCGGGACCGCCCTCGTCAGGGGGTGTGAACAGCGGCAGGCGGAAGCCGATCACGGCGCCGCCGCCCTCCCTGTTGCGAGCGTGGACCTCGCCCCCGTGGGCGTGCGCGATCTCTTTGACCATGGACAACCCGAGTCCGGAGCCGGGGAGCCCGCGGGCGGAGGTGGCCCGGTAGAAACGCTCGAAGACGTGGTCGAGTGCGGCCGGATCGATCCCGGGCCCACGGTCCAGGACCTCCACCACGCCCTCGCGCACCCGGATCTCGATGGGCGCGGTGCCCTCGGGGTCGAACTTGGCGGAGTTCTCGACCGGGTTGGCCACGGCGCGTTCCACGGCGCCGGGGCGCCCCCACACGACGCTGTCGTCGGCGTCCACGACGATGTCGCGGCCGGTGCGACGTCGGGTGCGCGCGGCGACCCTCTCCGCCACCTCGGCGAGGGAGAGGGCGCTCATCGGCTCGTCCTCGTGGTCCCCCGTGGCCAGGCCGACCAACTCGTTGACGAGTGCGGTCAGCTCGCGGGTCTCACTGCGCAGGTCCTCGATGAGGCCCTCCCGTGCCCGCGGACTGAGCCGGTCCACCCTGTCGAGTACCTGGACGTTGGTGTACAGGCTGGTCAACGGGGTGCGGAGTTCGTGTGCCGCGTCCTGGACGAGGCGGCGTTGATCCTCCTTGGAGCGGGCCAGCCGGGCGAGCATGGCGTTGAAGGCGCTGCTGAGGCGGCCGACCTCGTCACGCCCGGCCTCCTCCTCCCGGTTCTCTCCCCCGCCGCCCGGATCGACCGGGTCGAGCCGGCCGGTGGAGCTGACGTACTCGGCGGCGTCGGTGAGGCGCACCAGACGACTGGTGGTCCGACGTCCCACCAGCCAGCCCACGGCGGCGGCGCACAGGGCGACGAACAGGCCCACCCACAGGATCTGGGTGGCGAGTCGGTCGAGCATCAGCTCGGTGGGCGACAGCGCTTGGAGGAGCTGGAGGGCCCCGGAGCCGTCACCGATCGACACCGTGGCCAACCGGTACCCCTGGCCGTGGATCTCCTGCTCGCGCATCTCGACGAGCCCGGGAGCGTCCTCCGTCGCGATCTCCATGTCCCGCTCCGACGGCGGGAAGAGGATGACGTCGGCCGGGTCGGTGACGGTGACCGTCCTGCTGCCGTCCGTTCCGAGCAACTGCAGTTGGATGTTGGGCCCGGACAGGAAGAGTCCCTGCCCGGGGGAGGAGGCGCCTCCCCGACCGTGGAGGGTGGTGAGCTCGTCGGAGAGGTCGCTGACGGTCTTTTCGAACTCGCTCTCGACGTCGGCGCGGATGAGCCCGGCGGCGGTGGTGTAGGCCAGCGTCCCGACCAGGGCGATGACGAGGGCGGCGACCAACGCGAAGATCACCGCGAAACGTGTGCCCAGACGCCAGTCCCGTGGCCTCGGTGGTACACGCCGCCACCAGGACCCGGTGCGGTGGTCCGGTCTCACGGGGTCCCACCCCGCGGGCGGAGTGTGTAGCCGACCCCGCGTACGGTCTGGATCAGCGGCGGATCCCCGTCCCCCAGCTTCCGCCGCAGGTAGCTGATGTAGACGGCGAGGTTCTTGGATTCGGGACCGAAGTCGTAGCCCCAGATGCGGTCGTAGATGGTGGAGTGGTCCAGGACGATCCCGGTGTTGCGGATCAGGAGTTCGAGCAGGTCGAACTCGGTCTTGGACAGCTCGATCTCACGCTCGCCGCGCCAGACGCGACGCGCGCGCGGATCCAGGCGCAGGTCCCCCGCCCTCAAAGGCCCCTCGTCCGCGGTCTCACCGGGGATCGGCGCGGCACGGCGCAGCAGGGCCCGCAACCGGGCCAGGAGCTCCTCCAGTTCGAAGGGCTTGGCCAGGTAGTCGTCCGCGCCCGCGTCGAGTCCCGCCACCCGGTCGGGTGTCTCCACGCGGGCGGTGAGCATGAGGATGGGGGTGCGGTCACCTTCCGCCCGCAGCACCCTGGCCACGCCGAGTCCGTCCACTCCCGGCATCATCACGTCGAGGATGAGCAGGTCGACGGGTTCGGCGTGGACCGCGGCCAGGGCCTGGACCCCGTCCGGCACCGTCCGCACCTCATAGCCCTCCAGTTGGAGCGCGCGTTCCAGTGAGTTCCTGATCGCGCGGTCGTCGTCGGCG
>CALGOD010000938.1 GCA_937957845.1 uncultured Nocardiopsis sp. | reverse complement strand
CAGGCTCACGTCGGGGTCGGAGTCACCCGGATAGCGCACCGTCATCCCCGCCCCCGGCACGCGCTCGCGGCCGGGGGTGGGCCCCACCGCCACGAACGAGCCCCGCAACTGCCCCAGGTGCTCGGCGAACCGGTCGTCGTACACCGAACCCGCGAACAGCAACGCTCGATAGTCCGTCACCGCGGCCAGATAGCGGTCGGTGTGCGACCACTCCCCGGTCTCACAGGCGTGGGCCACCCGCACCGGACCCTTGCGCAGCGCCTGCACCCCCTGCCACGCCGAAGCCATGCGCTCGGCCGGGGCCACCAGATGCACGCCGTGCGGTGACTCCACGATCTCGGCGGCACGGGACACCCACTCGGGTGCGGTCTCCAACAAGGACACCGTGGCGTTGGCCGCCCTGTGCAGCAGCCCCGGGAAGCTCTGGCTACCGCCCACGACCGGAGCGCCCAGGCGGTGCCCCAACAGTAGGAGCAGCGCGAGCGCGTGCTGGTAGGCACGGCAGCCCAGGCCACTGGCCTCCTCTCCCGCGTGCAGCGGCACGAGCAGGTCCGCCTGACGTCCCACCACGGCGTCCACGGAGGGAGCCAGTACGATCACCGGCGAGCGGGCCACATAGCGGTCCAGAACCGTGTACAGCTCCCGCTGCCCGCCTCCCAGACTCACCGCCACCACCAGCGTCTCCGCTCCGGCGGGAGGCTCCTCGACGGAGGAGGAGAAATCCGCGTTCGCCGCGATCCCCGCCCTGCGCAGGCGGGCCGCCGCCACCTCGCAGGCGTGCCGTGCCGCGCCCAGCCCCAGGAACCGCACCGAGGCGGGTTCGTCCTCCAACAGCGCGGGCAGCGCGGCGTAGGGATCCCACCGAGGGAAACGGTCGGCGAGCCGGATCAGGGCGTCGGGCTTGCCCGCGAGATCGGCGGCCAGGGACTCGGCGGTCAAGTCGACCTCCACGTACGAGGAGAAGACGGCGGAAGGGGACGCAGGAACTCTAGTGGACCAGAGGAGGGCCTCGCGGGTGGTGACGTTTCTCGCATCCTCCCCGGTGGGAGCGCACGCCCGGCGGACCGGAGCGCCCCCGGCCTCCCCGGACCCCTCCGGTCCCCCACCCGCACACCACCCGGTGCGCGACGCCGCGCGGGCGGCCATAACCTGGACCCATGAGCGTCAGCAGCCTCGCCCCGGACATCGCCGCCCGTCTGAATCGCGACCCGGACGGTCTCGTCCCCGCGATCGTGCAACAACACGACACGGGAGAGGTCCTCATGCTCGCCTGGATGGACGACGAGGCGCTGCACCGCACCCTGACCACCGGAGCCGCCACCTACTGGTCGCGCAGCCGGAGCGAGTACTGGGTCAAGGGAGCGACCTCGGGGCACACACAGCGTGTGCTGTCGGTCGCGTTGGACTGCGACGGGGACACCCTGTTGGTGCGTGTGGACCAGAAGGGCGC
>CALGOD010000937.1 GCA_937957845.1 uncultured Nocardiopsis sp. | reverse complement strand
CGAGCTTCTCGAAGATCCAGATGACGCGGGCCGAGATGTCGATCTGCCCCTTGAGCACGCCGTGGCGGGCGCAGGTGGGGTCGGCGTGGTGCAGGTTGTGCCAGGACTCACCGAAGGAGGGGATGGCCAGCCACCACACGTTGCGGGAGCGGTCGCGTACCTCGAAGTTCTCCTCACCGATGGTGTGGCAGATGGAGTTGATCGCCCAGGTGACGTGGTGCAGCAGGGCGACGCGGACCAGGCTGGCCCAGAAGAACGCGGTGAAGGCGCCCCACCAGGACATGGTGACCAGGCCGCCGATGAGCGCCGGGGCGCCCAGGGAGAAGATCACGATCGGCACGAACAGCCTGTCGATGAGGACGACGTCCTTGTCCTTGAGCAGGTCGGGCGCGAAGCGGCGGGGCGAGGTCTTCTTCTCGTCCAGGTACATCCACGCCATGTGCGCGTAGTACAGGCCCTTGGCCACCGACTTCCAGTCGTCGCCGAAGCGCCAGGGTGAGTGCGGGTCGCCCTCGGCGTCGGAGTACTTGTGGTGGCGGCGGTGGTCGGCGACCCACTTGATGACGCTGCCCTCGATCGCCATGGAGCCGGCGATGGCCAGCGCGATGCGCAGCGGGCGATTGGCCCTGAAGGAGCCGTGGGTGAAGTGGCGGTGGAAGCCGACGGTGATCCCCAGGCCGCTGATCACGTAGAAGACCGCGGCGATGGCGATGTCGGTGAGGGACAGCCCCCAGCCCCAGAAGAAGGGCAGTGAGGCGAACAGCGCGATCAGCGGAACGAACACGAACGCGAAGACCGTGTAGCGCTCGGCCTTGCCTCTGGGTTCGGGCTCGTACTCGGGGGCCGCTTCGCGTTTCGTCGTCCTCATGCTCGGTACCTCGGGAATGACGGTCATGGTCGTTTCAACACCTCGTGTTCGGGCCGTCAGGCAACGTCGTTGCGGTCAGGACGGCACCGGGACACCCGTGCGACTACCCAACCTATTCCTACGTAACCGTAACCTACGATGCCGTAGGTTTGGCAAGTCGCATGCGGAACGCGCTATCTTGGTGCGGGGCGCGGTCGCGACATGCTCCGACCCGTCGCCTTCCCGGATGATGTAATTGGCAGCATGTGGGGTTTTGGTCCCCATCGTCCAGGTTCGAGCCCTGGTCCGGGAGCTGTGAGGGCCCGTCGTGCGAAGCGACGCGGCGCATCTCACACACTTCTCGTCGATCGCCCCCGAACGCGGCGTCCACGCGGGCGCGACGGGAGGCGGACATCCGCCCCCGGCGTCATGCGACCGCTGGGGGGCGGTGGCGCGCATGTATCCTGCCCATGTCGGCCGCTGGTCATCCGACGGCCGCCCGTGCGGCATGCGGGTCGCGCCGCCGAAGGG
This sequence comes from uncultured Nocardiopsis sp., assembly GCA_937957845.1. Lineage (GTDB taxonomy): Bacteria > Actinomycetota > Actinomycetes > Streptosporangiales > Streptosporangiaceae > Nocardiopsis. The sequence continues at coordinate 4,638 of CALGOD010000937.1, read as the reverse complement.
TGAGCCGACAGATCAATCACCGGCTATCACGAGGGGTCTCCTTCTGTGAGCGTGAACCGTCCGGCTGCCGTCATCGTCCTCGCGGCGGGCGAGGGCACCAGAATGAAGTCGAAACTTCCCAAGGTCCTCCACGAGCTCAACGGTCGCAGCATGCTCGGCCACGTGCTCGCGGCCGCGCGCGACCTCGATCCCCAACATTCGGTCGTGGTCGTCGGTCACGCCCGGGATCAGGTCAGATCCCACCTCGAGGGGGTCGCCCCCGAGACCGTCACCGCGGTCCAGGAGGAGCAGAACGGCACCGGGCACGCCGTGCGCATGGCGATCGAGGACCTGGAGTCCCAAGGCATCAAGCTCAGCGGCACCGTGGTCCTGACCTGCGGCGACACCCCGCTCCTGCGAGGTTCCACACTCGCGGAACTGGTGGCCGCCCACGACAGGGAGGGCAGTGCCGTCACCGTGCTCTCGGCACGGGTGCCCGATCCCCACGGTTACGGTCGCATCGTCCGAGACGCCGAGGGCGAGTTCACCGAGATCGTCGAGCACGCCGACGCCACTCCCGAACAGCGCGCGATCGAAGAGATCAACTCGGGTATGTACGCCTTCGACGGCGCGTTGCTCTCCGAGGTCGTCCAGCGTCTTTCCACGGACAACGCCAAGGGCGAGGAGTACGTGACCGACGCGGTCGCCCTGTTGCGCGGCGACGGCCACCGGGTCGGCGCGTGGATCGCCCAGGACTGGCACGAGGTCCAGGGCGTGAACAACCGGGTCCAGCTCTCCGAGGCCCGCCGCGTCCTCAACGACCGCCTTCTCACCGAGCACATGCTCGCCGGGGTCACCGTCGTCGACCCCGCCACCACCTGGGTGGACGCCCAGGTCACCATCGGCCGCGACGCGGTCCTGGAACCCGGGACCCGACTGAGGGGCGCCACCGTCATCGGTGAGGACGCCGTGGTCGGTCCCCGCGTGGAGCTGAGGGACACGGTCGTCGGTGAGGGCGCCACAGTGAGCGAGACCACCGCCGACCGGGCCGAGATCGGTCCGGGGGCGACGGTCGGTCCCTACACCTACCTGCGGCCGGGCACCCGCCTGGCCGACCGGACCAAGGCCGGCGCCTTCGTCGAGGTCAAGAACGCCAATGTCGGCAGCGGGTCCAAGATCCCGCACCTGACCTACGTCGGGGACGCCGACATCGGCGTGGGCAGCAACATCGGCTGCTCCTCGGTCTTCGTCAACTACGACGGGGTCAACAAGTCCCGGAGCGTGATCGGCGACCACGTCCGGATCGGCAGCGACAACACCATCATCGCTCCGGTCCACGTGGGCGACGGCTCCTACTCCGGGGCCGGAACCGTGGTGCGCGACGACGTGCCTCCCGGCGCGTTGGCGATCTCCGAGGGGAACCGTCAGCGCAACGTCGAGGGCTGGACCCGGCGCAAGCGCCCGGGAACGGCCTCGGCCGAGGCGGCGGAGAAGTCCAATCGGCACAGAGCCGACGACAAGTAGTGAGTGTGGGGGAGAACACGTGACCGGGATGAAGGCCACCGGCCAGAAGAACCTGATGTTGTTCTCGGGGCGTACGCACCCGAGCCTGGCCGAGGAGGTCGCGAAGGAACTGGGGATCGACGTGGTCCCCACCCGGTTCGAGACCTTCGCCAACGGCGAGATCTTCGTCCGGTACCTGGAGTCGGTGCGCGGCTCGGACGCGTTCGTCATCCAGTGCCACGCGGACCCGATCAACGAGGCCATCATGGAGCAGTTGATCATGGTGGACGCGCTCAAGCGCGCCTCGGCCAAACGCATCACCGTGGTCACGCCGTTCTTCGGGTACGCCCGCCAGGACAAGAAGCACCGCGGTCGAGAGCCCATCTCGGCGCGATTGATGACCGACCTGTTCCGCACCGCGGGCGCGGACCGGATGATGGCCGTGGACCTGCACACGGACCAGATCCAGGGCTTCTTCGACGGTCCGGTGGACCACTTGTTCGCGCTGCCGATCCTGGCCGACCACATCTCCCAGCGGGTCGACCACTCCGAGATCACCGTGGTCTCCCCGGACGCGGGCCGCGTACGCACCGCGGACAGGTGGGCGGACCGCCTGGGCGCCCCGCTGGCCATCATCCACAAGCGTCGCGACCCGGACGAGGCCAACCAGGTGAGGGTCCACGAGGTCGTCGGACAGGTCAAGGGCCGCACCTGCGTGCTGGTCGACGACATGATCGACACCGGGGGCACCATCGTGAAGGCCTCCGAGGCGCTGTTCGAGCAGGGCGCGGCCAAGGTCCTGGTGGCCGCCACGCACGGCGTGCTGTCCGGGCCGGCGGCCAAGCGACTGCAGGACTCCCGGATCTCCGAGGTGGTCATCACCAACTCGCTGCCCGTGCCCGAGGAGCGTTCCTTCGAGAAGCTCACCCAGCTCTCGATCGCTCCGCTGGTGGCACGCGCCATCAGCGAGGTCTTCACCGACGGCTCGGTGACGAGCCTGTTCGAGTAGGGCCCTTCGGCGGACACGTCCGGCTCCGTCCGTCTCCGGGCGGGGGCGGGCGTGTCCGCCGGGGGAGTGGGTGGACCGGGGAGTGTTCGGAGTCGTCGGTGGAACCAGTAGACTTGGGCGAGTGTCCCCGTGTCCAGGTGGAGTCCTGCAGGGCTGCGCGTGAAAAGCGCGGGCAGGGGTGCGCGACGAGCGTTCCCGGGCCGGACGGGTCCGGTGGCGGCTCGCCGGGCACGCCTGGAACCAAGGCGGTCGCGTCCCCGAACCGTGGGGAGACCCCGCTGCATTCTCCGCCGTGGGCGGGAATCGTTCGTATTACTGGAGTCGTGTTCCCCGTACTGCGGGGTTGAGCCCGAGGAGTTTTGTCGTGTCCGAGGTACGTATCGCTGCCGAGCCCCGCACGGAATTCGGCAAGGGCGCCTCCCGTCGCGCCCGCCGCGCGGGTAAGGTGCCGGCCGTCCTCTACGGCCACGGCACCGAGCCCCGTCACCTGAACCTGCCGGGTCACGAGCTGATGCTCGCCCTCAAGACCCCCAACGTCCTGATCCGTCTCGACGGTCTGGACAAGGACAACCTGGCCCTGCCCAGGAGCATCCAGCGTGACGCCATCAAGGGCTTCCTGGAGCACGTCGACCTCCTGGTCGTCACCAAGGGCGAGAAGGTCGAGGTCGAGGTGCCCCTGATCCTGGTCGGCGAGGTCAAGGCCCCGGGTGTGCTCAACCAGGAGCTGGTGACCGTGCGGGTCGAGGTCGAGGCCCACAACATTCCCAGCCAGGTCGAGTTCGACATCGAGGGCATGGAGATCGGTGCCGTTCCGACCGTCGGCGAGGTCAAGCTCCCCGAGGGCGCCACGCTGATCGACGACCCGGAGACCACGGTCCTCACCGTCTCCGCTCCTCGCACGCACGAGGAGCCGGAGACCAGCGAGGAGGCCGCCGGCGAGGCAGCCGAGAAGGAAGAGTAGGGCGTCACCCTTCACACGTGAGACGGACGCGCGGTTCCCCGGCGGGGCCGCGCGTCCGTCATGTCGGCAGCGGGATCGGTAGGCTCGTGCCCCATGGGGAACTGGTGGAGCAGACTGTTCGGTGTCGGCGCGGGGAAGGCCGGTGGTGAAGCCGCCGGCGAGGAGAGCGAGGACATGGCGAACACCGAGCGTTGGCTCGTGGTGGGATTGGGAAATCCCGGCCCCAAGTACGCCGGGAACAGACACAACGCCGGTTTCCTGGTGGTGGAGGCGCTCGCCGGTGGCGAGCGCTGGAAGGCGCACAGGGCACACGCCGAGGTGGTGGAGACCCGCCTGGACGGAGTGCCGGTGGTGCTGGCCAGACCACGTAGCGTCATGAACCTGTCGGGGGGCCCGGTGTGCGGGGTGGCCCGCGTCTAGAAGGTGCCCGTCGGGCGGATCATCGTGGTGCACGACGAGATGGACATCGACTACGGGGCGCTCAAGCTCAAGAGGGGCGGCGGTTCGGGCGGCCACAACGGCCTGAAGTCGACGACCTCGTCGCTGTCGAGCCCCGACTACATCCGGGTGCGTTTCGGCGTGGGCCGGCCGCCGGGACGCATGGACCCGGCCGCGTACGTGCTCAAGGACTTCTCCTCCACCGAGCGCGCCGAACTGGATCTGAACGTCGAGCGCGCCGCCGACGCGGTCCGCACGATCCTCACGGACGGCCTCGACCGGGCGCAGAACATCTTCCACACGGCGGCCTGAACCGGAACGGGACCGCCCCGCCGGCGGAGGAGGCATCGGCGGGGCGGTCGGCCGCGAGGCGCGGTGGCTCGGTCACCCTCGGGGGCCGGCCCAGGGCGGACGGCCGGGGCCCTTCCGGTCGGCCTTCAACAGGGTGTGCTTCAGCGTGGAGAAGGCGGGCTTGGTCCGGAACTTCTCGTCCATGACCGTCGCGGCGCCCTCACCCTCGAAGAACACCGGCACCCAGGAGTACTTGTCGGTGAAGCCCCAGATGGTGAAGGAGGCGCAGCCCTCCACGTTCAGGCACGCCGAGAGCGCCTGCTGGTAGTAGTCGGCCTGCTGCTCCAGCTGTGCCCAGGTCGGCCTCCCGCTCTCGGGGAGCTGCATGCGCACGTCCACCTCGGTCAGGGCGGTGCCCAGACCCAGGTCGTCGAAGCGCTGAAGGTTGTCCTCCAAG
>CALGOD010000936.1 GCA_937957845.1 uncultured Nocardiopsis sp. | reverse complement strand
CCTGGAGTGCCGTCCACATGATCGGCGTGGTCATGGCTCAGGATCAGCAGCGGTACCTCACGCACCCCCAGGCGTTTCAGACAGTCGTCGACCGCCTCGGGGTCCTCACCGGTGTCGGAGACGATCGCCGACCCCGGTTCCACCGCCAGCACGAAGGCGTCCCCCTGACCCACGTCACAGGCCACCAGAGCCCAGCCCGGTGGTGGCCAGCCGCCCGGTACGCATCGGGCCGCCAAGGCCAGGACCAGGACGGACACCATCACGGCGGCGACCACCCGACGGAACCGTCCGTGGGTGAACACCAATAGCGCCAGTACGGCGGCCAGGAACCGCCCGCCGACCACGTCCGACCGCCAGGGCAGGGCACCGTGGGGGACCCGGGCCCCGGCCTGGGCCACCGCGGCGATCCACGACACCCCCAGCCCCGGAAGACGCACCGCCACGGCGGCGGCCTCCGGCCACACTGTCGCCAGTGCCGCCACCGCGGATCCGGCCACGGTCACCACCGCCACGACCGGGGCGACCAGCACGTTGGCCGGAACCGCCACCCACGACACCTCGCCCGACAACAGCACCAGCACGGGAGAGACCGCCACCTGCGCGGCCACCGCCACCGCGAACGCCTCGGCCACGGGGTGCGGCACGCTTCCCGCCCACGCCCGGGTCCACGGCGGTACCCACAGCACGATTCCGGCGGTGGCCAGGACCGACAGCGCGAAACCGAAGGAGGAGGCCAGCCCCGGAGCGACGAAGAGCACCCCGACCACGGTGACGCTCAGCGCGCCCAGCGCCGCGTGCGCCCGGCCCGTGGCCAGTGCCAACAGCCCGAGCGATCCCATGAACGCCGCCCGCACCACACTCGGCTCAGGTCTGCACACCAGGACGAACACCCAGATCATCACCGCGCCGCCCACCACCGAGCACCAGGGGGGAGCCCGCACCAGGCGGGTCGCCGCCAGCACGAACCCGGTCATGATCGCCAGGTTCGCCCCGCTCACGGTCAACAGGTGCGTCATACCGGTCGCCCGGAAGTCCTCGGCGGTCTCGGGGGGCAGCCGGGACACGTCCCCCACGATCAGGGCGGGAAGCAGACCGCTCTCGGGTCGGGGCAGCACGGAGGCGGCTTCACGCAGCCGCTCCCTCACCCCTCCGGCGAACGACTGCAGACGGCCGGGCCCTCCCACCTCCTCGGGCGGGTCGCGCACCAGGACCAACGCGGCGGTGAGCGGTTCGTCGGGCACGTCGAGGAAAGCGCCCCGGGCACGGAAGGACTGTCCCGGCAGGAGCTCACGCCAACCCTCGCCGGAGGCCAGGACCACCACCGGCGCGCCCGATTTTCGTGCACCTTCTCCGACGAGCACCCATGTGGTGCGGGCCCGGCCCACCCATTCCGCCCGTCCCGGCCGGGGAGTCCCCGCGCGGGGGCGTGGGTCGGCGCTCACCACCGCCTCGAACTCCGTGGTGAGACGGTCCTCGGACGCCTCCCCGGCCGCGCTGTGGGCGACCCGGTGCACGTGGACACCGGCCACCCCCGCCACCGTGGCGGCGCAGACCAACGAGGCCACCACGGTGAGAGCCGGCGACTCCAACGGTGGTCGCGCGACAAGGAACAGGACGAGCCCGACGCATCCGGCCGTGGAGCCCAGAACCCAAGCCGTCCACGGGGGAAGGGCCAGGGCGCCCAACGCGGTCAGCCAGGTGATCGCCGCGGGCGCCGACAACCGCAGGTCCGGTGGTCGCCCCAGGCCGTAGGCGTCCGTCCCCAACCAGGTCGCCACCGCCCGCTCACTCCACCGTCACATGCGGCCTGAGGGTGGAGAGCATCTTCTCGCCGATCCTGTTCACGTCGATCAGGTCGTCGACGCTGCCGAAGGGACCGTGCTCCTCCCGATGGGCGATGATGTTGTCGGCGATCACCGGGCCGACGCCGGGCAGGGTCTCCAGCAACGCCCTGTCGGCCCGGTTGACGTTCACCGGACCCGCGATCCCCTGCGGGGTGGTCTCGGAGGCGCCGGCGGGAGGGGGCACGCCCACCAGGACCTGTTCACCGTCGACCAGGAGGCGCGCCAGGTTGAGCACGTCCAGGTCGGCGTCGGGAAGCGCTCCACCGGCCTCCTCCACGGCGTCGGCCACACGCGAACCCGGCGGCAGTGTGTACAGTCCCGGATCCGTCACCTCACCTCCCACGTGCACCACCACCTCCGATTCCCCGGTGTCGGGCTCCCCCGAGGAAGAGGACTCCTCCGACCGCGGGGCGCCGCCCTCCTTCCCGGGGATGGACGGCCGGTCGACGGACGCGGCGTGAGTGACCATCTCCGGTGCCGACACGGTGCTCGGCCGGTCGTGGAGGAACACCACCACGACGACGGCCGACGCCCCCAATGCGATCAGGGCGAGCACCGCCCGTCGGGACAACGTCGCGGTGGGAGACCACCGCCGGGCCAGGCGCTCCAGGAGCGGACCGGGCAGCCCCAGTTCGGTGTATCCCGACGGTGGAGGCTTCGAGCTCGCGCGTGTCTCCTCGGCCGGGTCGCGCCACGGACCCGGATCGACGTCTTCGAGGCGCTCCCCTTCGACGGAACGTGGGGCGGAACCGGTGGGACCGCGCGCGACGGTCGCCGCCGAAGGCGACACGGGGAGCAGGTCGGCGGGATCGCGTTCGGGCCATGCGCCGGTGAGGGGCGGGGAGGGGACGGGCCCTCCCGCCTCGGGCCCGGGACGAGGGCCGTTGTCGGGCGGAGCGGTGGCGAAGGACCGACCGTCGGACCTCGGGCCCGGGACGCGCTCACCTGGTCCGGGAGCGAAGGAGGATCGGCCACCGGGATCAGGCGCGAACGATCCGTCCGGTACGGCGGGCCGGTACGCCGAGCGCACCCCCGTCGCCGCGTACGGGGCGCTGGGCAGCGGAGGGACGTCGTCGGACGACGGAGCGAGGTCCATGGGCGGTCGTGGGATACGCGCGCGCAGACGCCGGGCGACGGGGGAGGCGTCCAGGGTGAGCGCGCGGAGGCGGTCCTGCTGGTCGGGTGAGGGGGAGCGGCGCCGGGCACGGCGCTGAACAGTCATAAGGCCACGTTAGGAAGGGCCGAACGCCGTGTCAGTAGTCGATCGCGGGCTGTGGAAAACCCCCGGTGGGCGAACCGGTCGGAACACAGAAGAACCCCGGCCCGGGGTTCACCCCCGGACCGGGGTCGACGGCGGGTCGCGGACATGGTCCGCACAGCCGCTCAGAAGGTGCGCTCCGGGGACGAGACACGGCCCCCGAGAACCACTCCTAGGCCGCGGTCTGCAGCTTGTGCAGGCGCTGAGCGATCGCGCTCTTGCGGTTCGCGGCCTGGTTCTTGTGGATGACGCCCTTGCTGGACGCCTTGTCCAGGGCGCGCGCCGCGGCGCGCTGCGCGGCGGTGGCCTTCTCCAGGTCCCCGGCCTCGGCAGCCTCACGGAACTTGCGGATGGCCGTCTTCAGGGAAGAGCGCACGGACTGGTTGCGCAGACGAGCCTTCTCGTTCTGCCGGTTGCGCTTCTTCTGCGACTTGATGTTCGCCATGCGAAAACGTGCTCCAGTTGATCTGATCTGTCGCGCCGGTCGGACCAGGCGCTCAGCTCACGGGCAGCCGTTCCGAGAGGGGTGCGTGGTCCCCGGCACAGGGTGTATGAGTCCACAGGGCGCTACGCCGAACGTGGAAGTCCGAGACACGGACTTCCAGTATGCCGCACATGGGACACCGCTCGGGACCCGCCACCCCACTTCCGTCCTCTCGGCGAGTCCGACCGGCCCGCTAGGACGGCAACCACCCCGCGGTGTAGGCGGCGACGTCCTCCTTGCGCGCCTCGTCTCCCAAGTAGAACGCCACTCCCAGAGTCATCCCCTCCGGTACCCCCGCCTTGGTCATGCCC
>CALGOD010000935.1 GCA_937957845.1 uncultured Nocardiopsis sp. | reverse complement strand
TGGCACGGGACGTGCACGACACGGTCGCGCACAACATCTCCCTGATCAACGTGCAGGCCGGTACGGCCCTGTACCTGATGGAGACCGAACCGGAGCGCGCCGCCGAGGCCCTGGCCACCATCAAGCAGACCAGCAAGGACACCCTCGTCGAACTGCGCGGCATACTCGGCGTGCTGCGCGCCGTGGACGAGGCCGCGCCGAGAGCCCCTGTTCCGGGGTTGGAGCACGTGGAGGAACTGGCCGCGGGGACTCGGAGCACGGGGGTCGACGTGGCCGTGGAAGTGGTCGGCGAACCCGGGCGTCTGCCGGCGAGCACCGATTCGGCCGCCTACCGCACGGTCCAGGAGGCGTTGACCAACGTGGTCCGCCACTCCGGAGCCTCCCGGGCCCTGGTCCGCGTCGAGTACGGCGCGTCCTTCCTGGTCGTCGAGGTCACCGACGACGGCCGCGGAACCGTCGGATCACCCGTACCCGGTAACGGCATCACCGGAATGCGGGAACGCGCGGCCCTGGTGGGCGGCACGGTGGACGCGGGCCCGCGGAAGGGTGGAGGATTCCGGGTGCGGGCCCGTCTGCCGCTCGACGGTGCCGCGCCCGCGTCCACCTCCGGCACGGAAGGAACGGGGTCCCGTTGATCCGGGTACTGCTCGCCGACGACCAGGCTCTGGTGCGCGCGGGGTTTCGCGCCCTGCTGGACAGCACCCCCGACATCACGGTGGTCGCCGAGGCCGGAGACGGTGAGGAGGCCGTCCGACTCGCCCGCGCCGAGCGTCCCGACGTGGTTCTGATGGACATCCGTATGCCCGGTGTGGACGGTCTGGCCGCCGCCGAGCGCATCCTCACCGATCCCGCCCTCACCTCGACACGGATCGTCGTCCTCACCACCTTCGACCTGGACGAGTACATCTTCGAGGCACTGCGCTTCGGCGTCAGCGGTTTCCTGGTCAAGGACACCGAACCCGGGGACCTGCTGCAGGCGGTACGGGTCGTGCACAGCGGCGAGGCGCTGCTCTCACCAGGTATCACTCGGCGGTTGATCGCCGACTACGCGCGCCGCCCTCCGAAGGCGCCCGACTCCTCGGTCCGGCTGAACGGGCTCACCGACCGGGAGCGCGAGGTGGTCGCCCTGGTCGGTGGCGGTCTGTCCAACGAGGAGATCGCCGCCCATCTGGTGGTCAGCCCGGCCACGGCCAAGACCCACGTCAGTCGGGCCATGGTCAAGCTGGGGGTGCGCGACCGCGCGCAGCTGGTCGTCATCGCCTACGAGACCGCCCTGGTCACTCCCAAGTGGAGCCGTTGACCCTCTCAGGGGGAGTTCGGGGTCGGCTCGGGGATGTCCCGTAGGCGCCTCGGCGTATCTCCCGGAGCACGCCTACCCCCGAGGGCGACCGTCGGAAGCCCTCCACTGGACGATGTGTCCGCCACCTCCGTCGTCGGATGCTTGACCGCGTTCCCACCGTAGAACGCGAGGCCCGACGATGTTCGAAGACCCACTCCTCCTGGCACGGCTGCAGTTCGCCCTGACGGCCGCCACCCACTACATGTTCGTGGCGCTGACCCTTGGCCTGGCCCCGTACATCCTCACCACCCAGCTGGTCGCGACGGTGCGCGGCGACCGTTCTCGTATGACGGCCGTGCGGTTCTGGGGTGGGCTCTACCTGGTCAACTACGGCATGGGCGTCCTGTCCGGACTGGTGATGGAACTGCAGCTCGCGCTGAACTGGAGCGGCCTGCACGAGATGTTCGGTTACACCTTCGCCGCGCCGCTCGCGCTGGAGACGATGACGGCGTTCTTCGTCGAGTCCACGTTCCTGGGGCTGTGGATCTTCGGCTGGGACCGGATGGGCCGGTGGGCGCACCTGGCGTGCTTCGCCGTCGTCACCGCCACCGCCTACGTGTCGGCGTGGTGGGTCCTGGTCTCCAACGGCTTCCTACGCAACCCCGTGGGTTTCGAGATGGTCGACGGCGTCGCCCACCTCACCGACCCGGTCGCCCTCATGACCAACCCCGCGGCCACCATGGCCTTCGGCCACATCGTGACCGGGTCCCTGTTGGTCGGCGCGCTCGTCATCGCCGCGACCAGCGCCTACCACCTCGTCAGGCGCGACGACGGGCACGGGGTCTTCCGTCGCGGCATCCGTTACGCGACGCTGGTGCTGTGCGTCGTGCCCATCCCCGTAGCGGTCTTCGGCGGGGTACAGTTCGAACTGTTCGGTCAGGCCCCGCCGACCAGTGGTCTGACCTACACAGCCACCGAGATCGAGGCGATCGAATCCGCGGCCGAGGACGGTGTTCTTCTGCAGGCGGCCAACATGACCGGTGACGCCGTCATGATGACCGCTTGGACTCTGATGTTCTTCCTCGGTCCCGCCCTGTTGATGGCCTGGCCCCTGGGCGGTCTCGACCGGTGGCGGTGGTTCCTCGCCCCGCTCGTGTTCACCCCGTTCCTGCCCTATCTGGCGAGTGTCGGCGGATGGGTGTTCCGGGAGACCAACCGCCAGCCCTGGACGGTGGTGCACCACCTGACCACGGCCGACGCGGTGACCCCCATGTCCCCGGGCACGGCCGTCGCCTCCTTCGGGTTCTTCACACTCGCCTTCGCCGCCCTCACGGTGATCACCTACTGGCTCCTGGTGCGCTATGCGCGCCGCGGCCCCGACGGCGGGCCGCTGGCCGAGCAGCGCACCGGAGAGCCCGACGACCCCGCCGCATCCGACGGCTCCCAGGAGCCCGCCGCCCCAGTCCACACCTTCTGAGCAAAAGGACCACAGGCAATGGACCTCCTCTCCGCCGCACTCCTCGCCCTGCTCGTCGTGGGTTACCTCGTCCTCGCCGGAGCGGACGTGGGCCTTGGCATGCTGATGCCGCACGTGGCGCGAGGTTCCACGCAACGCCGCCGCGTCGTCGCCGCGATCGCCCCCTACTTCCTCGCCTCGGAGGTGTGGTTGGTCGCCGCCCTCGGCGTTCTGGCCGGACTGTTCCCCGTCCTTGAGCACCACGCGGTCGCCGAGCTGTGGCCCGTCCTCACGTTCCTCCTGGCCGGATGGCTGGTGCGTGACGCCGGACTGTGGCTGCGGGCCCGGGTGGACGGTGAGCGTTGGCGGTCGGCCTGCGACGGCGCGATCGTCGCGGGCAGCTGGACCCTCGCCACCTCCTGGGGGCTGGCCTTGGCGGGCCTGCTCACCGGCGGCCTCACCATGAACCCGTTCACTTTGCTGTGCACGGTCACCGTCATCGGGCTGTTCGCGCTGCGCGGCTCGGCCTTCGGGGCCGAACGGCTGGTCGGCCCGGCGGCCTGCGGCACGGACCGCGACGCCGAGTGCGCGGACGTGGCCGCCCAGAGCACTCGTCTGATCGCACGGGCGACGCTGGGGGCGGCGGTACTGACCGCGGTGTCGGCCCTTCTCCCCGACGGTCCGGAGGTCGCGGGGCTTCCCGCTCTGGCCCTGGCCCTGCTGCTGTTGGCCGTGCTGGCGGCCACCAGTGGCCTGTCGGGGCCGATGCTGTCCCGGCACACGTCGGCCGTGGCGATCGCGATCCCGGGTCTTCTGGTGGCGGTCGCGGCCCCGTTGCCCTGGGCACCGGTCCCCTCCACGACCGCCGTGTTCGTGTGGGCGACCCTCGTTCCCGTGGTTCCGGTCATGTTCATCGGCCAGGTTTGGCTTTACCGAATGACACGCCGTCCGGCCGACGAACGGACTTTCTTCGCCTGACTCCCGTATTCGGAGAAGTCCCAGATCACCGTGGACGTGGGCGAGCCGTGACGGTGCCGTGACGCCCGGTCCCACCGTCACGAAGAGGGATCGGACCGGATTGGAAGGACCGGCCAGTGGGCACGTCACTGTCCGGGAAACACGCCCGTGACGCCTCTCCCGTCCTGGGAGCCCCCGGTGTGATC
>CALGOD010000934.1 GCA_937957845.1 uncultured Nocardiopsis sp. | reverse complement strand
AGCGGGTACGCGATGCGCTGCTCCGCCACCTGGAGAAGGACCTGGGACCGGTGGCGCTACCTCACGTTCCCATCTCGCCCCAGCCGTTCACTGTCGCCGAGTACTTTCCCACCCCGGGCGTCACCCCGTTCCACGACACGCGCCAGCACGCCGTCGCGATGGCCTACATCGTCCCGGTCTCGGGTGACTGTCAGCCACGGCAGGACGCACTGGACCTGGTATGGCTCACCCCACAGGAGGCGGTGAGCCCGCGGATGAACGAGGATATGACGGGAGGACAGGACGTCCTGCTACGTCAGGCGCTGGCCCACGTGGGGCAGGCACCCTAGAGAGCGGGGCGACCGGAGGGGCGGCGGGGTCGTCCGCCGTCTCCCGGGGGGCGTCGCGTTCCCGGTGGGCATAAGCTCGTCCCCATGTCCCCATCTCTTGTCGCCGACGCCGTGGCCCTGGCACGCCGGGCCACGAACGACGGGACCCACCGCACCGTACTCGGCCTGGTCGGGGCCCCGGGCGCAGGGAAGTCCACGCTCGCCCGTCACCTGGTGGCCGAGGTCGACCGGAAGCTGGGGCCGGGCACGGCCGGGTACCTGCCCATGGACGGGTTCCACCTGTCCAACGCCCAGCTCGACCGGTTGGGAAGACGCGACCGCAAGGGCGCCCCCGACACCTTCGACGCCCATGGCTACGTGGCGTTGGTGCGACGCCTGGTCGAGGAGACCGACCATCCCGTCTACGTTCCCGACTACGACCGTAGCCTGCACGAACCCGTCGCCGCGCGGCACGTGATCGCTCCCCACACCCGGCTGGTGGTGACCGAGGGGAACTACCTGGCCGTCGACGACGAGCCCTGGTCGCGGCTGCGGGGGCTGTTCGCCCAGCTGTGGTACGTGGAGGCCGACGACGGACTGCGCGAGCGCAGGCTGCGTCTGCGCCAACGGGAAGGCGGGGCGACCGAGGAGGCCGCCCGTGAGTGGGTGGAGCGCAGCGACCGCCCCAACGGGGAACTGGTCAAGCGTTTCCGTCACAACTGCACACGTGTGGTGCGTCCGGAGGAGCTTCCGCAGGGCTGAGGTCGTCCTCAGACGGAGCCGGGCACAGGCGGTCCGCCCCTTATCCGGTCGGGATGCCCCTGCCGGTGGGCGTCTGCGAGGGTGGAGGCCTCGACGAAGTCCACGTCGAACCCCACTCCCCGAACGAGGAACCGCATGCACCCCTCCCCTTCCCGCCTGGCCGCGGCCACCGCAGTGGTGACCCTTCTGGCCACGGCCTGCGCGAACACCCCCGACGCCCCCGAGTCCGTCGGCGCCGCGCCCACGGCCTCCTCCGACGCGCTCGATCCCGCCGACGCCCCGGCCATGGTGGCCGAGGCGATCGCGACGGTCACGGAGGCCTCCGGTTACCAGATCCGGTCCACACACCTGCCGGTGGAGATCCACGCGTCCGGCATCGACGACCCGGCCGGAGCGATGTACGAACGCAGCGTCACCGTGGAGTACAGCGACCAGGGCGAGCCCACCATCCTCCACATGGACGGCGGGGACGGCGGTTACAGCGGGGCCTACCGCTCCGGTGACGCCCCCGTGGTCCACGGGTACATGCTCGACCTCGTCGTCGACGAGAATCCGCCCGAGGCCGTGGTGCACATGACCGACTTCGAGGCCGGAGCACACAAGCTCCGCGAGATCGCCAACACCTCCGAGGACCTGGCCCACGAGGGAACCGAGACGCTCGACGGCCGGCACCACACGTTCGAGCTGTTCTCCGACCGCTTGGGCTATTCCGAGCACGACCGGTCACAGGATCCGGTGGAGGGCCATCGTTACACCGGGACGTTCAGTGCCTCGCACTACGTCGACGACCAGGAGGGCGGGGGATGGCTCCTGGAGGAGTACCCCGGCACGGAGTTCGTCCTGTGGCTGTCCGAGGACGGCCGGCCCCTCCAACTGGACCACACCACGGGGAGCACACACGTCCGCTCGGTCTACACCGGTTTCGACGAGCCGAGGGAGATCGAGCCCCTGGAGCCATTCGACTGGGGGACCCCGGACGGAGACTGACCGGAGGAAGACGGAGCCGTGTTCTCCCCGAACTCCGGTTCCGCCTGATGTCCGGATGACGTACCTCGCCACGGGTCGCTCCGCTTCTCCTGCTCGTGGCACCGGGCACCGGGAGCACGACGGCCGACACGTCCACACCACCGCGCGTTCGGCCCAAGCCCGGCCGGACACGACCCGGCGGCGATAGGCTCGGAGTACCCCCATCCCCTCCTTCAGGGAGCCCCGTGTACGACGCCGCTCTCAAACTGGGCGTCGCCGTGGTCAAGACCGCGTGCGGCATCTGGCTCGACAACCCGCTGGCGGAGAACGCCGCCACCACGGTGGTCGATCTCGTGCAGGAGAAGGTGACCGGCAAGCGCGAGCAGCGCAGGCTGGAGCGCCGCTTCGCCGAGATCGAAGAGAGCATCGCCGAAAGAGTGCTCGGCCACCTCGACCATGAGTTCCGCGGTCTTTCCGACAACGAACGCGAGGCCGCCGTGCTCGCGGTCGCCGACTCCTTCGAGCGAGCCGGCCTCACCGACCGGATCCTGTTCGAACAGGACCTGGATCCCCTGTACCTGGAGCGGTACGTACGCGGTAAGAACCCCGGGGCCAACCGTGACCTGGGCGACCACGCCGCCGCCCTCTACGACCGGGTGCTGCCCGAGTCCTGCTCCTACGTGCTCGCGACACTGAGCACCCTGCCGCGCTTCCAGACGGGGGCGCTCACCGAGCTGCTGCGCCGGGATTCGCTGATCCTGGAGCACCTGGAGGAGGTCCTGGACCGGCTCCCCAAGGGCTCTCCCGACCAGCAGGAGGACCCCGAGGCGGCGTTCGCCACGGCCTACCGGCGCAAGGCCGCGGCGCGCTGGGACGTGCTGGAACTCTTCGGCACCGACGCCCACACCCGCCGCTACCCTCTCAGTCTGGCCTATCTGAGCCTGCGGGTCGCCCAGAAATCGCAGGAGGAGAGGTTCCTGTCCGGTTTCCTGTACGGCACCGGCGAACTCAGGGCGGAGCAGGTCCTGGCCCGGCACCCGCGCACTTTCCTTCGCGGCCCGGCCGGAAGCGGCAAGACCACCTTGATGCGATGGGTGGGCGTTCGGGCCGGCCGAGGCGACTTCCCCGACGAGATGTCCGCGTGGAATGGACTCCTCCCCTTCTTCGTCCCGCTGCGTCAGTACGTGGATCGCGCGCTGCCCGAGCCCCCCGAGTTCGTCCGCCACACCGGTCGCCACCTCGTGGGCCAGGCACCTCCAGGATGGGCGGCGAGAATCATGGCTGAGGGCCGGGCGGTCGTCCTGGTGGACGGGGTGGACGAGCTCCCCCAGAGGCAGCGCGAGTCCGCCCGGCGGTGGCTGCGTGATCTGTTGTCGGACTTCCCCGACTGTCGTTACGTGGTCACCACCCGGCCCGGCGCCGCCGAGGAGGACTGGTTGGAGGGCGACGGGTTCGTCAGCGCCGAACTCCAGCCGCTGCGTGAGGAGGACGTGCGCGCGTTCAAGATCGGAAGAGCACACGTCTGAACTCCAGTCACAAGACGGAATCGCGTAT
>CALGOD010000933.1 GCA_937957845.1 uncultured Nocardiopsis sp. | reverse complement strand
CGCCTCGGCGACGATGCGACGGCTGCCGGGAACACCCTCCAGCGCGGCCGCCACCATGTCCGAGATCCGCACGGGTCCCGACCCACCGGCCACAGCGGTGTTCTGCGGCAGCATGTCCAGCAGGTAGTTCGCCCCCACGAAGGTCTCCAGGCAGCCCCGGTTGCCGCACCGGCACACCTGTCCGCGCGGGTCCAACGCGATGTGCCCGATCTCCCCCGCGGTCCCCCCCGCGCCTCGGAAGAGCCGACCCGACATCATGATGCCCGCGCCCACCCCCTCGTTCAGCACCAAGTGGACCACGTGTTCGGCGCCCACGCCCGCCCCCTTGTGCTGTTCGGCGAGGACCGCGAGGTTGGCGTCGTTCTCGGCCACGACCTCCAGGCCCAGACGTTCCGTGAGCGCCTTCGCCGGCCGAAAGCCCGCCCAGCGGGGCACACAGGAGATGTGGCCGACCTCTCCGGTGCCGGGGTCGACGGGGCCCGGGACGGAGACCACCACCAGGGAGACCGTGCCCATGTCGATCCTGAACCGCGTCAGCGTGGTCTCGATCAGCCACGCCGCCCTGCGTATCCCGCGCTCGGCGTCGGCCGCCACGTCGTAGTCGATCCTCTCCCTGGCCAACAGGTTGCCGTCACCGTCGCCGATCGCGACGCCGATGCGGTCGGCGGTGAAGTCGACGGCCACGACGGCGCCCGGAGGGCGCAGCAGGGTGACCGCCTTGGCCCGACGGCCGTTGGAGGAGGTGTTGCGCACCGCGACGGTCCCCGAGGCACGCAGGTCGCGCACGATGTTGGAGACACTGGCCGCGGACAACCCGGTGGCCCTGGCCAGTTCGGCCTGGGTGCACGTCCCGTCGCGGCGCAGTACCTCGACGATGCGCCGCTCGTTCGCCTGACGCAGGGCGGACTGGGATCCCGGTGTGACAGTCGCCTCGGTCACCGGCCGCCCCTTCGTGTCGATGGTCTGCACGTCGCTGCTACTGCGAGGAATGTTACAAGAATTGAAGACAAGCCCCTATCCCACCCTAAGCGGGCTAGGGTCCGAGCGTGAGCAGAGCACCCATCAGCACGGACCGGCACGGATGGGCGGACCGGTTGGCACGAATGGTGCCCGCCACACGGCGTACACGCGTGGTGGCGATCGAGGGACGTTCCGGAGCGGGCAAGAGCTGGGTGGCCGGGCACCTGTGTGAGACGCTCATCGCCAGGGGAGAGTCGGCCGTCGTGCTGACCATGGAGGATCTCTATCCCGGGTGGGAGGGCCTGGCCGAGGCGCCACGACTGTTGCGTGACCGGATACTGGCTCCGCTGCGGCGGGGCGAACCGGCGACGTGGCGGCGTTACGACTGGGAGCGTGGTGCGTTCGCCCGAGAGTGGTCGACCCTGCCCGACGATGTGACCTGGGGCGGGGTCCTCCTGGTGGAGGGGACCGGGTCGGGGGCCGCCGTCGTACGCGACCTCCTGGACCTGTTGGTGTGGGTGCGAGCACGCGACGACGAGCGGTTCCGGCGACTGGACGGCCGGTGGGACGCGGCCGCCTACGCGCCCTACCGGGATGTGTGGGCGCGGCAGGAGGAGTCCTTCCACCGGAGGGACCGCCCCCATGAGCACGCCGACGTGATCGTCGACAACTCCGTTCCCTGAACCACCGGACTCCGGCGCCGTCAGGCCCCGCAGATCTCCCGGGCCCTGTGCAGGTCGGCGTCCATGGTCTGCAACGTGGCCCCCAGCACCTGCGTGGCCATCGGCAGGGCACGCGACCGCGCCGCCTCACCGGCGCGCCGGGCCCCGTCACCGTGAAAGACCACGATGGCGAGCAGGAGCACCGGAAAGACCAGGAGGCAGAGGAGGCCGAGGGAGAGCAGCAGACCGCCCACGCCCGACACCCCCGAGGCGTTGAACGCCCCGCCCAGGAGCATCAGCGGAAGGAAGGCGACGCCTGTGACGACGGCCCAGTTCTGCAGCCGACCACGGTTCTTCCCCGAGGACCGCAGCACCGCCTCCTCCCTCCGGTTCTGCTCCTGCCTGCGCTCGCACTCCAGCCGCTGACGCGCCAGTTCCGTGACCGTCGGCAGGAAGCCGTAGACCGCGGCCGCGTATCCGGCCCGAGCGGTGTCGGTGGGGGCCTTCTCCACACGCTTCCACAGGATCCCCAGCCAGATTCCGGCACCGGGCAGGTCACCCGGTTCGGGGGGTACGACGAGCCCGGGATCGAGCAGGAAGGCCAGTGCCAAGGCGGAGTCGACACGGACGCGCGTGCCCCGCCATCCGACGAGGGCCCCGGCGAGTTCCCGATGGAAGGACAGGCCCACGCGTTCGGCCTCCTCCACCTGGTCGGCCAGCTCACGGAGTCCGTCGCCTCCACGGTGCAACGCCATCTGCCGCAGGACCTCGGGGCGCGAGACCATCATCAGCTCGTTGGCCTGACGGTCGCCGCTGACCAACGGGCGGGGGTCCCGGAGGAGTCGCCGCAGTCCCGTGAGCGTGATCTCGTGTCCCCGGAACCTGGGCGGCAGGTCCGGGCGGACCTGGGCGACGAAGGAGGCGACGGCCATGTTCGCGTCCGTGACCCGACGCCGGAACAGCGACCGGTCCACGAGCGTGTCGTTGAGGTCGTTCATGACCCATGAGCCGAGAGCGCCCAGTTCGACCGGATCACTGAAGACCTGGACCGCCTCCTGCCAATGGTCCCGCATGGCCTCGGCCAAGTCGCCGATCCGGGTGAACCGCAGCCCCGCGAAGTGGTGGGGTGGGGCCTCCGCCGGGTGTGCGTCGGACGCTCCAGCCGGACCGGAGGCGAAGTACGCGGGCATGGCGGGGGCGGACGGAGGAGACGGTGTCCCGTGGGGGAAGGAGGGGAGCGGCCGCTCGACGGGGACGGGGAGGGCGTCGACCCGCACCGGCCGGGCGGGACCGCCGGGCTCCACCGGTGTGGGACGCGGCGAGGTCATGGGGGTGCCCGTGACCAGGTGGTCGAGCAGGGTTCTGGCGTCGGGTCGGTGACCGGGCCTTTTGTCCAGACAGGCACGGAGGGTCGAGGCGAGGGGGTCGGGCACACCGGCGAGGTCGGGTTCTCCGGACAGCACCCGCGCGATACGGGAAGCCTGGGTCGGCCCCG
>CALGOD010000932.1 GCA_937957845.1 uncultured Nocardiopsis sp. | reverse complement strand
CGCCACTCCTTGGGGCCGCCGATCTTGGCGACCGGCCGGCCGTCGTCGTCGATCCAGAAACTCCCTCCGCCGACCGGACCTCCCTCGAAGCGGTCATTACGCCCGTAGCTGATCTTCTCCTGCGCGCCGATCTCGTGGACCACAGTGGATTCAGTCCCAACCGTCTCGGATTCTGTTGAAAACGCAGCCATGCTAACCCGTTCGGGCTTGGTCAGGACGCCGTTTTCCAGCCCGTCCGGGGATTCGGAAGGAGCAACTGACAAAGGTAATGCGCGGACCGGGACTTTGGTCCCGACCCGCGCATTGAACGGTTATGAGTGCTCAATCTCCCGAGGAGGAGCCCCGTCCGCCCTTCAATCTGCCCACAAGGGTCTCCAGCGCCGAACTGAACGGATGGTCGTGCACCATGTAGGTCCACGTCATCGACGGTCGCTTGACGCCCACCATGCCGACGTCGAGCTCTCCGTCCTGGACCTCGAGTTTCTCGAAGCTCTCCGCCGCACGTGCGCGCGCGTCGTCCAGGAAGCCCTTGAAGACCGGCACCGCCTCGCGGTTGAACTCGTCCAACGGGTCCCTGCGCCCCAGGAAACGCAGGTGGATCCCCTCACGCAGCTCGGCCAGGAAGGCGTTGTGGTCGGTCCAGCCCCGGTCCAGGTGGTAGAGGGTGATCAGGCGCGCCGCCCGGGCGACCTTCTCCTCGTCCAACTCCTCCACGAGCTCCGCGTGCCGCTCCTTGCGGTCGGCCCTCACCTGGCGGTCGCCCTGGTCCCCGGTCAGGACCATCTCGCGGTGTTCCAGCACCACGTCCCGTTGCACGTCGATCAGCTGGTTGTAGCGCCAGGTGTTGCGGTGCACCTCCAGCAGCTGCCCCTCGGCGACCCTCTGCGCGTGGTCCACCATGCTCAGCCAGCCCTCGTCGGTGATCTCACCCTCGGCCGTGGTCGTGTACCCGGTGCTCTCGGAGCCGTGGTTGACCAACAGGTCGTCGTCCATGCTGACGAAGAAGATGGAGTCGCCCGGGTCTCCCTGACGTCCGGCGCGTCCGCGCAACTGCCCGTCGAGGCGACTGCTGGGGTAGCGGCC
Source organism: uncultured Nocardiopsis sp. (assembly GCA_937957845.1). Classification (GTDB taxonomy): domain Bacteria; phylum Actinomycetota; class Actinomycetes; order Streptosporangiales; family Streptosporangiaceae; genus Nocardiopsis. Next base: position 2,510 of record CALGOD010000932.1, on the reverse strand, counting down.
GAAACCCATCACGTACAGGCCACCGGTCTCCACGACGCGTTCCCGGTCGGCCATGTCGCTGCCGCCCAACCGGATGTCCGTACCACGGCCGGCCATCTGCGTGGAGACGGTGATGGCCCCGTAAGTACCCGCCTCGGCGATGACGGAGGCCTCGTCGGCGTCGTTCTTGGCGTTGAGGACCACGCACTCCAGTCCGGCCTCGCGCAGACGCCCCGCGAGCAGTTCGGACTCGGCCACGTCCTGGGTTCCGATGAGGATCGGTCTTCCGGACTTGTGGACCTCCTCCACCTTGGCGACGAGGGCGTCCTCCTTCTCCTCGCGCGTGGCGTACAGGCGCGTGCCGTGGTCCTTGCGGATGTTCGGCTTGTTGGAGGGGATGACGGCGACCTCCAGCTCGTAGAACTCCCGGAGCTGTTCGGCCACGGCCATGGCGGTACCGGTCATACCACCGCGCGTGGGGTAGCGCAGGACCAGAGACTGGACGGTGATGGAGTCCAGGACCTCGCCGGTCTCGCTCACCGCCACCTTCTCCTTGGCCTCGACCGCGGCCTGCAGGCCGTCCGGCCAGCGCTGGAGCAGGGCGATGCGGCCGCGCGACTCGTTGATGATCCGAACCTCGCCGTCACGCACCACATAGTGGACGTCGCGTTGGAGGAGGACGTGCGCGTGCAGGGCCAGGTTGACCTGTGGCAGCACCGAGGTGTCCTCCTCGGAGTACAGGTCCACCCCGCCCAGCGCCTTCTCCACCATGTCGATCCCGGCGTCGGTGAGCTGGACGTTGCGCCCCTCGGCGTCCACCTCGTAGTGCAGGCGCGGCTTGAGCGTGCGAACGACGTCGGCCATCTCCACGTCGGCGGCCACACTCTCCGCCGCGCCGGCCAGGACCAGGGGGACACGGGCCTCGTCGACCAGCACCGAGTCCGCCTCGTCGACGATCGCCACGTGGGGCTCCGGCACGACGCGGTCCTCGATGTCGGTGACCATGCGGTCGCGCAGGACGTCGAATCCCAGCTCGCTGACCGCCGCATAGGTGATGTCGCAGGAGTAGGCGGCGCGCCGTTCCCGCCCGGTGGACTCCTCGTTGATCCAGCCCACGGTGACGCCGAGCATGTCGTAGAGGGGGCGCATCCACTCGGCGTCGCGCCTGGCCAGGTAGTCGTTGACGCTCAGCACGTGCACACGCCGACCTCGCAACGCGAAGCCGGCGGCGGCCAGCGCACCCGCGAGGGTCTTGCCCTCACCTGTGGCCATCTCGGCGACGTGGCCGTCGAGCAACGCCATGACGCCGAGGAGCTGTACATCGAATGGTCGCTCGCCGAGGGAGCGCCGGGCGGCCTCACGGCCGACGGCGCACAGCGACACCAGGTCGTCACGCTCGTAGGGGAGTTCGGCGTTCCCGAGGTCGATGGCCTTCTCGGTCAGCTCGGCGTCGCTGAGCTCACGAAGCCCATCCTCCTCGTCCTCGATCGCCGTCAGGAGCTTGGTATAGGGCCGCAGGTCCACCGCACCGGGCTTGCCCAGGAGGCGGCGGACGCTTTCCGCCATTCGTCCGAACACCACCACAGAGTAACGCCGGACACAACATTCGAAGAAGTCCGGGATCCCCCCTATCCGGACCATCCGGCCGTGCCCGCGTCCCGGCGCGCGTCGGGCATCCGGCGGCTCAGGCGAACTGACGCTGGTGGCGTTGGCGGGCCTCCATCGCCATGGCGTGCTTGACCAGCGTCACCAGGACCCGCACGACCGAGTTCCGCTCGCGGGCGTCACAGTGGACGATCGGCACCTCGACGGGCAGGTCCAGGGCGTCGCGCAGGTCCTCGGCGGTGTAGGACATCTCGGGGTCGAAGTCGTTGACGGCCACCACGAAGGGCAGCCGGTACTGGCGCTCGAAGTAGTCCAGTGCCTGGAAGGTGTCCTCCAGGCGGCGGGTGTCGGCCAGGATCACCGCTCCCAACGCGCCGCGCACCAGGTCGTCCCACATGAACCAGAAGCGCTGCTGACCCGGCGTGCCGAACAGGAAGAGGGTCAGATCGGTGTCCAGCGAGATACGGCCGAAGTCCATCGCGACCGTGGTGCTCGTCTTGTCCGGGGTGTGGGAGAGGTCGTCGACGCCCGCGCTGGCCGCGGTGACCGCGGCCTCGGTGCGCACGGGCGGGATCTCCGAGACGGCGCCGACGAACGTGGTCTTCCCGACCCCGAACCCCCCGGCGATGATGATCTTGGTGGACAGCTCGGCGGAAGTGTGAACGGGGTTCGTGCTGTTTGCTGGATCGATCACAGTTAGTCCTAGCGGGAGTGCCGGGTCAGGGGAACGCTGGAGCTCCCACGACCCGGTCCTGAGGGGTACGGGACTCGTCGGGCAGGCACCGTCACGAGAGTCGTCGCTCCTGGAACCTAGCACCGGATCGTCGGCGGGGAGGGCGTTTCGGCGTACTGGTGCAACAGAACACACATCGGGGGAACACGGGATTCACCGGACTCGGGACAGGGAAGGCCGCGGGCACCGACGG
>CALGOD010000931.1 GCA_937957845.1 uncultured Nocardiopsis sp. | reverse complement strand
TCCGGCGTTCCCGCGGTGTGTTTAGAAGGGCCCTGGTCGATGAGTTCTGCCGTCGAATGGCGCCCGGGAAGGTTCTCGACGAATACGAGTTGGCCCAGGCGTTCGCGCGGTGGTGGGACTTGTACCGCTACGAGCTTCCCGACCTCTTCCAGGCCAGCCGGGACGGGGAACCGGACGCGCGTCTGGTGGTCTTGGGCGAGGGCCTGTGGACACAACTCGAAGGGACGGTTCGCGAACGCAGGATCTCCCTGGCCAGGACCCTGGACACCTGGCGGGACTGCTACGGCGTATCGCTCAGCCGGTTGTTGGAGAAGAGTGAAGTGGCGGACCGACGTTTCGAGGCCAGGCTGGGGGAACTCGGTATCAGCCTTGCTGAGGGATCGCAAGCCAGTTCCTCGTACGGCATACCGAGCCGCAGTGTAGGAAGCGGAGATCCCTGGAGCGACATCTCGGGCGATCCCTGGCCTCGGCTCTGAGCACCCGTTCGGGGCGCCTGGAAAAGCACATCGAACGCTTCATTCCTGCCGTCCGCCGCCGACCTCGGCCGTTCAGAGGTTCTCTGAAGGACGACCGCTATGGCGACTTCGTCCTCGGTAACGTCCTGGACCAGCCCTTGGCCTCCATCCTCAACCGCGCCACCGAAGCCTCCTACGTGCGCGAGTACACCAAGGGTGTGCGGCGATGCCGTCAGGAGTGCGAGTTCTTCGCGTTCTGCCAGGGAGGTCAGGCCTCGAACAAGTACTTCGAACACGGGGACTTCACCGCCACCGAGACCGCCTACTGCCGCAATTCGAAGATCGAACTCGCCCGTGCGCTGGGCGAGAAGATGGGAGTGTGAACGATGAGTAGCGTCATGACCGTGCTTGAGCGATCTTCTGGGGTCGCCGATCTGATCAAACGGCTCCGGCCGAGTACCCCTGTGGGGCGATTCGACAATCGCGACACCTGGGACAACAAGAACGGTGGCCCCTGGGACAACTGGAGCAAGTAGAACGGGGAAGGTTCCGTGGAGACAACCCGAATCCGGGGCGCGAACGTGCTCCTGCCCAGCGACGACGAGACACCGGTTGCCTCGTGGCCGCATACGAACCCGCTGGAGGAGGAGAGGGTCGCCAACGCCGACTTCCGGTCGGTGGACCTGTCCTCTCACCGCTTGGTGGACGTCACCATCGACCGGTGCCGGCTTCGCACGTCGAGGCTGATGGGTGTGTCACTGGTACGGGTGTCCCTTCGGGATGTGCTCTTCGAGGGCTGCCAGTTCGACTACGCCACCTGGGCTCAGGTCAGGGCCGTGGGTGACGTGGCGTTCGTGGGCTGCTCGTTCAAGGAAGCCGCCTTCGAGGGGTGCGACCTGCGGAAGGCGGTCTTCGACGACTGCGCCTTCGGTGTGGATCTGCAGGACACCTCCCTGGCGGGTGCGGACCTGCGGGAGAGCGACCTGTCCGGGCTGTCGGGCCTGTCGTCGTTGCGCGGGGCCAAGGTGACCGCGATGCAGCTGCGCCAGCTCAACGAGGTCATGGTCCGCGACCTGGACTTGACCGTGGCCGAGGCGCCGCTGTGACCGACCGGGGAAACGGCCACGGAGACGGATCGGTTTAACG
>CALGOD010000930.1 GCA_937957845.1 uncultured Nocardiopsis sp. | reverse complement strand
CCGCCCGGCAGGAGCAACCGCAGGTCGGTACGTCGGCGCAGCCGTTGCCCGTCCTCCTCGTTCTCCGCCGGTACCTTCGCCAGCAGGTCCGCGACGGGGCCGAGTCCCGGCAGCCGGGCGAGGGGGTCGAGGTCCAGCCACGGCCGGAGCACGAAAGCACGCAGGTGCGCGCGCGGATGCGGCAGGGTCAGTTCCGGGTCGTCGGAGCGCACCTCCCCGAAAGCGATGACGTCCACGTCCAGGGTGCGAGGCCCCCACCTGACCTCACGGACCCGGTCGAAGGCCTCCTCCGCGGCATGGGCCCGCTCCAGGAGCGATCGGGGCGTGCCGTCGAAGTCCACGACGATCACCGCGTTGAGGAACGTCCCCTGCTCGGGTCCTCCCACGGGAGCGGTCTCGTAGACGGGCGACACCGCCACCGGAACGGGCGCGTCCGCCCCGTCCAGCAGCGTGTCCACCGCGCCTTGGAGCGCCCTCATCCGATCGCCGAGGTTGGATCCCAGGGAGAGTACGGCACGGGTCATCTTCGCCCCTTCGCTTCCCCGCGGTCCCGGGTGATCGTGACCGCCACGTCCGCGAACTCGTGTTCGATGGGCGCCGACGGCTTGTGCACCGTCACCTCCACCCGCTCCACCCGCGCCTCGGCAAGGCACTCCCCGGCGAGCCGCTCGGCGAGGGTCTCGATCAGGTTGACCGGTTCCCCCTCCACGATCGCGACCAGGCGGTCGGCGAGCAGACCGTAGTGCACGGTGTCGTTCACGTCGTCGGAGGCCGCGGCCGGGGCGGTGTCCAGGTGGAGCACCACGTCGACCAGGAAGTCCTGACCCTCACGGCGTTCGAAGTCGAACACGCCGTGGTGGCCGCGCGCCCGCAGTCCACGCAGCACGACGCGGTCGCGCATCAGGCCTCGACCTCTCCCTCGTCCTCGTCCTCCTCCATCAGCACCGGCGACGCGTGGTGCGACCACAACCGCCATCCCTGGCCGGTGTCCACGAACAGATTGGTGGTGACCACCTGTCCGCCGGCGACGAAGCCGGGGCTGCCGTCCTCCGCGGTCAGCACGTTCTCCTCGCACGTCACGATGGCGATGTCCCCGCCGACCCCGATGTGGGTCTCGGTGAGGACGTACTGGATGTAGGTGACGTTGGCCATGATCAGCGACCAGGCGCGCATGATCTCCGTCCGCCCGCGCAGCAGCGGCCAGCCCGGGTTCACGCACACCAGGTCGGGGGCCTCGTGCTCCTCCGCCCACACCCTGCCCATCAGGTCGATGTCGCCGTTCTCGATGGCGCTGTAGAAATGCGCGTTGGCCTCGGCCACGCGCTCCATGACCTCTTGGCGTGATCTCACAGGCCGCCCCGGCCCACCGGCTCGGCGCGCCCCTGGTCGAGGCGGGCGCCTCCGTCGGCCCAGGCCGCGGCGACACGCACGGCGTCCGCGCTGGAGCGGACGTCGTGGACGCGTACGGCCCACGCACCCCGGTCGGCGGACAGGGTGGTGAGGGCCGCGGTGGCGGCGTCGCACTCCACGAACGGGCGGTCCCCGCCCTCGGAGTCACCGAGCAGGCGGCTCAGGAAGCGTTTGCGCGATCCGGCCACCAGAACCGGTCGTCCGAGTTCCCCGAAGCGTTCGAGGTGATGGAGCAGCGCCCAGTTGTGCGCCTGTTCGGGGCGTTTGGAGAATCCCAACCCAGGATCCAGGATGATCTGGCCGGGGTCTACACCTGCGCTGATCATGGCCTCCATACGGTCGCGGAGCTCATCGAGGACCTCCTGGACGACATCCGTGTACACAGCACGGCTCTGCATGTCATGACTATGCCCACGCCAGTGCATCAACACATAGGAAACGCCGGAAGAAGCCACGAGCCTGGCCATGGCCGGATCGGCCAGTCCCCCGCTGACGTCGTTGACCAGGACGGCACCGTCCTCCACCGCCTTCTCGGCCACTTCCGCGCGCATGGTGTCCACGCTGACCGCCACACCGCGCGCGGAGAGTTCACGCACGACCGGGCGGACCCTGCGCAGTTCCTCCTCGGCGGAGACGCGCTGGGCGCCGGGACGGGTGGACTCCCCGCCCACGTCGATGATGTCGGCGCCCTCCTCGACCAGGCGCATGCCGTGCTCGACCGCCTGGTCGGGATCGAACCAGGCACCGCCGTCGGAGAAGGAGTCGGGGGTGACGTTGACGACCCCCATGACCAG
>CALGOD010000929.1 GCA_937957845.1 uncultured Nocardiopsis sp. | reverse complement strand
TCGAACCCGTTCCCACGTATCGGAGCTCCGCTCAAATTCTCCCGCAACCGGCTCTACCCGATCGACACGCGACGACGACGCCTCATTGCCAAGTGCATGACCGACCACAACGAGGCCCGCGCTGAAGTCCTCGGACACCAACTCCTCCGCGACTGGTATCCGGTGCCCACCCTGCATCACCGCGTCCGAATTCCCGGACGCACTGTCCTGATCTACGAACGGCTGCCCGTGGACACCGACCGAGGACTGTTGCTGGACCTGCTCAACACGACGGACGATGGCGACCACTCAACCCTGGATGCGTACATGCGTCGGATGACCAGCACCTACCTGCATGTTTTCACCGAGACGGCGGAGCTGAGCCCTCCCTCCACGGTGGTCGGCAAGCTCTACCGGGACCGGGCGTTGCCCGGCGGGCGGCTCGACCACTACTACGCTCACAACGACATCCCCCTGACCCAGGCCCAGGACAGGCCGAGGCTCAGCGACCTCGCACGGACAGGGCTGTACGTCAACGGACGCCATCACCAGCTCGACTGGGACGGAACGCTCTCCTGGCTGCGCGGCGCGTTCGACACCCCTGTCTGGAGCGCGATCAGCCAGGGTGATCCGACCGACGTCAACCTCGCCGTCCCCCTGGCATGGCTGGACTACGACACCGCCGGCCGCAACGCCATCGCGGGCGAGATCGCCAACTTCAGCTTCTACACGGCCGTACTCGGAGGCTGGCTGGTCCCCACCCTCAACCCGCAGGCGTTCATCCAACACCCCGCCACGTTCGACCAAATCCCGGCGAATACGCCGCGTGTCAGCGCCCACCCGCATGCGGGCACACTGCACATTCGGTTCACCGACCGGCTGTCCCAGGCGCGAAGGCTCGCGCTGTCCCGCTACTGGGCACTGCTCGTCAGCCCTCTTGCCGCCCGCTACTTCCCCGGAGGAGCCCTTTCTGAGGCGCTGCGCCCCTACCTGGCGATGCGGATCATCGGCGTGTTCGACCTTGTCCGCCTGTCCCTGGAACAGCGTCTGTATCTACTCACCAAGCTCGCGCTGTGCATGGCGCCCGACTTCTCTCCCACACGATTCTTCGACCTGACGGAGTCCTCGTGCCCTACTCGTTGAACCGGCGTTTGGCACTGGTGACCGGAGCCACCGGAGGAATCGGATCGGCCATCGTCCGTGTTCTTGCAGAGTCCGGGGCCCGTGTCGCGATGGCCCACTTCGACAACGCCGATGAGGCCAGGGCACTCGCCCACGAGATCGCGGATACGGGAGGAGCGGCGGAGGCCTTCGACACGGATCTGCGTTCACCCAACGCACCAGCGGAACTCCGCGCACGTGTCCATGCTCGGATGGGGCAGCCTGACATCCTCGTCACAGCCGCTGGCGACTACCCTCGAACACCACACGCTGACCTCACCCAAGAGCGGTGGTCGGAGTGTCTGTCCCTCAACCTGACCGCTCACCATCTTCTTGCACAGGCTTTCGCCCCCGTGATGGCCGCCCAGCACCATGGTCGCATCATCACGATCGGCAGTGTCCTCGCCTCGGCTGGGAGGCATGACCTGGCCGACTACATCACGGCGAAGGCCGGCCTTGAAGGCCTTACCCGCGCGCTCGCACGCGAACTAGGTGAGCACGGAATCACCGTGAACTGCGTGGTCCCGGGCTCCATCCGCGTACCCGCGGAAGAACAGGTCGTGCCCGACCCCGAAGCCATGGAGAAACGCCAACTGGCCCGACAGTGCGTACAACGCCGTGGGCATCCAAAGGATGTCGCCTCCGCCGTGACCTTCCTTGCCAGCGACAGGGCCGGATTCATCACCGGCCAGACCCTACGCGTGGACGGAGGATGGATCCTTGCCTGATATCCACCTCATGCGCCACGCGCACTATGTCGGACACCGTCCGGGGTACCACGCGCCAGACGACGCGGAACTCTCCACTGAGGGCCGACACGACACGATCGCGATGGTTCAGCAGATGCCCGCTGTGGTCGGCATCGTGTCCAGTCCGTTGCGTCGCGCATTCCAGACCGCCGAACTCCTGGCTGAGCACTCCGGAGCCCCCCTGCTGGGTGTTCTTCCCGATCTTCGCGAATGGCGGAGCCCCACAGCGGTCCGGGGCATCTCTCCAGAGGAATTCCCCGCTGACTACATCGCCTGGCGAGGGAAGCGCCTCGTGGATCCAACGGCCAGGTACGGAGACGGTGAGTCCTTGACGGAACTCGGTGGCAGAGCGGCGCGGGTCCGAAGTCGGCTCATTACCCTGGCGGGCAGCCAAGGCCCTGTGCTCGTGGTCGCCCACAAGATCCTGCTTCGAGTGATGACGGTCCCTGACGCACCCACGACAGCGTTCGATCCCGAGGTACGAGATCATTGGGGCTTCCTCGGGGGCTGCGTCTTGACTTGATAACAGTGGCACCAATCGGCTTGGAGGCCGATGCGGTACCGCGGACGCCGGCATCGGATCCCGATGCCTTCTGCCCGGTGTCAGCTGACGAGGACGCCGTGTGGATCCTCGCTACGCAGCTCTCCGGCGTCGACGCCGAGTTTGAAGGCGTCCCACTCGGCTTTCGTGTAGGTGAGCA
>CALGOD010000928.1 GCA_937957845.1 uncultured Nocardiopsis sp. | reverse complement strand
CTGGTCCGGACTCCTCGCACTCGCCCTGATCGCCGTGCTCGGCGACCCCCACGCCCTCCTCGCGCCGCGCACCCCCGCCGCGTACACGGGCACCTTCGTCTCGGCCGAGGAGAGGGACCCGGTCCCACGCAAAGGAGAGGGCCGCCGGCACGGTCGCCGCCCCCGTGTCCGCCGGTACCGGTACGGAATCGTCCCCCATCCACGCTGCCACTGGGACTGACGGGGGTGGTTCCCCGCCGATCCGAACCCCTGCGGCCCTGCGGCCCTGCGGCCCTGCGGCCCTGCGGCCCTGGGGTCAGGGGGAGGGGGCCGAGGCCAGGTGCCGGTTCCAGGCTGAGGCTGGTGTGTGTGCAGACTCGGGAACCGAGGCCATGACCGCGGCTGGATGGACGGGACCGCTCGACCATGACAACGGCACCGCCACTTTCGGTGCCGTGGTGACCGACTGGGAGTGTCATTTCGGCGCACGCGTCCTGGGGCACTGGTGGGGCTTCTCGCCACGGGCTGCTCGTCCGAGTTCGGCACCGGTGGCGGCGGCGCCGTCGGCAGTGCGGAGATCGTGTCCAGGCGGCCGCGGCCTGGAGGAGGCCGGCCGGGCCCTCGGCGACCTCACGGGTTCCCAGGACCTGCCCGGCCGAGGTCGATGCCTCCATCCGTTGTGAGCTCACCGGGGAAGGGCTCACCTACGGCGTGACCCCATCACCACGACCTCCGTGGAGGGCGCCGACGTCGACTTCACGGTCGTGGTCGACGAGGCATCCCTGAACCGTCCTCGGAACCGGCCGCGTTCTTCACTCAGTGAGCAACCTCGTGCGGTCGGACGTACCGACGCCGAAGGGCCTCGGCCGGGGGAGAAGGCCCCGTTCGCACCCGGTTCCGGCCGACGCTCCGCTTCCGCGTACTGTGTGGAGGGCATCGACGGATCGCCCACGCGGTCGACTCCCCCCACCAGAAGGTTTTCGGCATGTCCTCGCCCACATTCCCCGCGATCCTTGCCGCTGTGGCGCTGACCCTCTCCGCCTGCTCACACGAAACCACGACGGAAAGCGCCGAAAAGACGGAACACGGGGAGCAGGCCTCACCCGAACCGGGACCGACCGAGGACGCACTGCCCTACATGGAGGCCCTGGTGGACAGATACGCCCCGCAACGCATGGAAGAAAGCCTGGAGCTTGCCCACCCCGACCACCCGGCCCACGGGTACCTCCAGTACCAGGCCGACGTCGCCCGCGCAGACATTCGCAGTGGGTTCTTCGCGAGCATCGCCTCCATGAAATTGGTCGGTGACAACATCCAGGTCTGCCGGGAGCGGGGCGGAGGGTGCGCTGCTTTCCACGATTTCGTCTTCGTGGACGGACTCGTCGCCGATTTTCAGGTGAACGGCAACCCCTTGGGGGAGAACTTCTTTCCCGGATCGACCGAGAAATCCCACCACGGGGTGAGTGTGTCGGTCTCCGCTAGTCATTACTCCTTCGCAATGGACGTTTTCTCGGTGCTCTTGGACGTGGAGACCGATGCGCGAACCGAAGTCACCGTCACGGACTCCTGGTACAGAGGGAAGGACGGCACCGGGTTCCTGCTCGATCCCCTCCACGGGGTCGCCGGTCAGGACCACCTCGCCCCGGGAACGTCGGGGACGATCCTGCTCCAGTACCAGCAGGCACAGCCGCTCGGGGATGTCGGTCTTCTCATGCAATGCAATGGAGACTGCCCGGAGGAAATCAGCTTCTACCTGTGGC
>CALGOD010000927.1 GCA_937957845.1 uncultured Nocardiopsis sp. | reverse complement strand
CGGCTGGTATCTCCGCGGCTACCCCGCCGGTTCGGAGGTCCGCTCCTCCCTCACGCGGGTGACCACCCTCGCCGAACTCGACGAGGTTCTCGCGCCGCTGTACGACGGCCCCCACGCCAGCGCCCTCCCCGACGACGCCGACGGTGCCCGCGGACGCCAGGGATCGCCCGGAAAGGTCATTCTCCCGGAGGGTTGGCTCGACGACCCGGAGGATGAAACCGTGCCCGACGGCGCGGATTTGATGCATTCCGGCGGTTAGCTTCCCCTATTCGGGGTCAATGTCGCCGAGTTTGCCGGAGACGATGGTTCCAACAGGCGAAGGGGTGGGCGAGGCCTTACCATTGGTGGCCATGCGCACCGTTTACCGCGAACAGATGGACAACCTCGCCCACGGCCTGATCGTCATGTGCGACCACGTCCATGGAATGCACCGCGCCGCCGCCAAGGCGCTTTTCGACGCCGACCTCGAGGCCGCCGAGGCGGTCCTCACTTCCCTCGACAAGCTCGACGAATTCCGCATCGCCGCAGAGGACCGGGCTTTCGAGCTGCTCGCCCGCGAAGCCCCCGTGGCGCGCGACCTGCGCCAGGTGGTCTCCGGCATCTACAGCGTCGAGGACATGGCCCGCATGGGCGCCCTGTCCGTGCACATCGCCAACACCGCCCGCCGCCGCCACCCCGGGAAGGCCCTGCCCGAGGACGTCGAGGGCTACTTCCGCGAGATGGCCTCCGTCGCCGACAAAATCACCCACAACACCCGTCAGGTCCTCATCGACTACGACGTCGCCAGCGCTCTGAAGGTCAGCGACGACGACGACGCCATCGACGACATCCACAGCCACCTGTTCACGCTCACCACCGCCGACGACTGGCCGCACACGCCGGCCGAGACGGTCGACGTCACCCTGCTGAGCCGCTACTTCGAGCGCTACGCCGACCACGCCGTCGCCGTCGCCGCCCGCATCGTCTACCTGGCCACCGGCTACAAGCAGGAGGACTACCTGCGCGAGCTGGACTCCGAGGAGCGCCGCGCCGCGATCACCAAGCGCTTGAACGACATGGCCCGCCACTTCAACTCCTGAGGGGCCTACCGCGCGAACGCGGCCGAACCCGTCCCACGCCATGCCGGAGTGGGGCGGGTTCTTCGCTTTTCCCCGTTCAATGCCGCATGCAGGGGGCGGATTCGAGGGGTCGTTGCAACACCAGCGGATCAAGACGCGTCCAGTAAAGCGGCTCATCCGGATCTGGAGTGCGTAATTAGCGGGAAGTGATATGTCGGGGTGGCACAACATGTAGGGGCCCTGGCCGGTACAAGATGAGAGTTACCACACAACCATCTGACCGAACCAGGACCCTACGATGCAGCCTACGTTCAACCTCGTCGCCGACACCATTTGCCGCACCGCGGAGCTGGGATTAACGATCACCGATGCCGCGGATGCCGGCGAGTTCACGGTCATCAGTGCTCGTCCCATCGACTCCTGCGACAAGTGCCCGGGCTGCGGACACACAGGCCGGCTGCGTGATCACGTCGTGCGCCGGCTGACCGATCTTCCCGTCGTCGGCTTCCCCACCAGGTTGCAGGTACGCGTGCCGCGGTTCCTGTGCCTGAATCAGTCCTGTGCCCAGCGGATCTACCAGGGCGAACTGGCCTGCGCCGAACGCGGGCGCACCGTCACTCGCCGGGTGACCCGCTGGATTCTGCAACGGTTGGCGATCGACAAAATGAGTATCTCCGCCACCGCCAAAGCCCTGGGCTTGGGCTGGGACCTGGTCAACGACCTCGCCCTGGATGCCTGCCGGCATCTGGTCTATGACGACCCCGGCCACCTTGCCGGGGTACGCGTGCTGGGCGTGGACGAGCACGTGTGGAAGCACACCCACCGGGCCGGTGAGCCGGACTCGTTCGTCACCGTGCTCGTCGACATCACCCCCGTCATCGACGGCGCCGGACCGGCCCGGTTGCTGGACATGGTCCCGGGTCGTAGCGCCGCGGTACTGAGCGATTGGCTCGGCCAGCGTGGGCAGGGCTTTCGCGACCGGGTCGAGGTTGTCACGATGGATGGGTTTGCCGGCTACGCCACCGCCACCAAACAGGCCCTGCCGCGGGCGCAGGCGGTGATGGATCCCTTTCACGTGGTGCACCTGGCCGCCGACAAGTTGACCGTGTGCCGGCAGCGCCTGCAGCGGATGACCACCGGGCGGCGGGGCAAGAAAAACGATCCGTTGTATAAGAACCGGAAAACCCTGTTGACCAGGATTGACTTCCTCACTGATCGACAGCATCGGCGACTCGAGCAACTGTGGGCCACCGACGAAGACTACGTGGCTTTGGAGGTGACGTGGTCGGTGTATCAGCAGATCATCGCCGCCTATCAGTACCCGAAGAAAGCCGAGGGCAAGAAGCTGATGCAGAAGGTGATCAGCACGCTGCGTTCATCGACGATGCCGAAGGGGTTAGAGGAGATTAAGCAGCTGGGAAACACGCTGTACCGGCGCCAGAAGGACGTGCTGGCGTATTTCGATATCGGCGCGTCCAACGGGCCCGTCGAGGCGATCAACGGGCGCCTGGAGCATCTGCGCGGCATCGCTCTGGGGTTCAAGAACCTCGGGCACTACATCTTGCGATCCTTGATCCACTAGATCGGAAGAGCGTCGTGTAGGGAAAGAGTGTAGATCTCGGTGGTCGC
>CALGOD010000926.1 GCA_937957845.1 uncultured Nocardiopsis sp. | reverse complement strand
TAACCGTGCACGGCGATGCCACCGTGGAAGTACTTGGGTCTGTAGAGGGCCCCGTAGGGACCCGGGTCCCAGGCGTCGACCTCGCGGAAGACGGTGTAGGTGCCGGTCGGGGTGGTGGCGATCCGCTCGCTGCCGTCCGAGGCCTCGTAGGGCAGGCCCGAGCCCGTGGAGGTGTTGACCACACGCTCCACCTCACCGTCGGAGACCACCAGCAGCAGTTGTCTGTCCAGGTCGATCTCCAACAGGTCGCCGGACGTGGTCTGTGCCCGCGGGCGCACGCCCTCGGCCAGGGCGGCACGGGTGTCGGGGCCCACGACGCCGTCCCGGGCGATGCCCGCGGCCTTCTGCAGCGCCACCACGGCCTGTTCGGTGTGGAAGCCGAACCAGCCGTCCACACCGTCGATCCAGTAGCCCAGTTCGGTGAGACGCTCCTGGAGCGCGGACACCTCGGGACCGTTACTGCCCTGGCGCAGTTCCGGTCCGCCGACCGACGCGGCGTGGACCGGCGGGGCTAGCGGCGCCGACCCCATGACGAGGGCGAACGCGGCGACCAGCGCCAGGAGCATGGTTCTTGTCGGATGCCATGAGGGGAGTGATCGGGGGGTTGCCATACGCTCTCCCTACCCACACGGGCGGCTTCTCTCCCCGATCGGTTCCGCGTGTGGACGCCCTTCTCCTCCCTCGTCCCCTCACCCCGAGGACGGCCCCGACGTCGGTGCGGACGGGCCGTGCCCGATCCATGAAAAAGGCTGCGACGGCACGGTCGGCCGTGTTGTCTTCACCACTCGTGGCGATCCGGACCTGGGCCCCAGCGCGTCAAGGACGTGCCGGACCCGTGTCCCCCGGCGTCCTCCCGCCGGCACGGAGACCGGAAGACCACCTGCACGTTCCGCCTCACAGGAAGCCGCTCATCCGTGCGTGTCCACTGCGCGGTGTACGTCCGAGGGCTGCACCGATACTCCACCTACCTTGCGGCCACCGTCGCCGGCGTCCTCACCGACTCCGTCTTCGGCGCGATCGACCCGGTCGAGTCCGGGTCAACGCATGCGCGGTGGTCTGACCGCCGCGCTGCTGCACGGTCCCCGGCTCCCGGTGCCGGACGAGCCGACCATCGGCCTGGACGTGGTCGGCGAGGCGACCATCCGCGAGTTCCTGTCGCGGCTCAACGCCGAGGAGGGCACGACCATCCTGCTGGCCACGCACGATCTGGGCGATGTGGAGCGGCTGTGCGACCGGGTGGTGATCATCGACCGGGGACGTCTGGCCTACGACGGTGATCTGGACGGCCTGCGCGCGAGTGTGCCCGCACCGCGCGTCCTGGTCGTGGACCTGGCCGCGTCCGCCGGGCCGGTGGAGGTGGAGGGCGCACGGTGTGTGCGGGTGGAGGGGCCACGCCAGTGGCTGGAACCGTCGGAGAATCCGGCCGCGGTGATCGCCCGGGTGGTGGGGCGGCACGACGTGGCCGACCTGACCCTGCGCGAGCCCGACATCGAGGAGGTGGTGGCGGCACTGTACCGAGGGGCGCCGGCGGGCGGCTGAGCGACGTCTCCGCGGGGAGGCCCCGAAGCGGCCACCTCCTCCTGCCGTTCTCCGGTTTCCTTCCGAAGGTCCCTGACAACACCGACATGGAGAATGCAAGGATCATTCTTCATGGAATCGGGTGCTCTGTGGGGAATCGCGTTCGGTGTGCTGTCGTGTGCGTCGTACACGGCAGCGGCGGTGGCCCAGCGCAGGCTCGCGGTGCGGGTGTCCGAACCGCTCACCCACGGCGGTCCGCTGGCTGCTCTGCTCAGGCATCCGCTGTGGTGGGTGTCCCTGCTGTTCAACGGAGGTCGGGCCGGTTTCCAGGTGGCGGCGGTGAGTCACGCGCCGCTGACCGTGGTGCAACCCCTCGGAGTGCTGGTGTTGGTGTTCGGTGTTCCCTGGTCCGCCAGGAGCGAGGGACGGCGGGTCAGCGCCGCGGAGTGGCGCGGAGTCGTCCTCACCTCCGTGGCGCTGGGCGTCCTGCTGACCGTGGCCGTGACCGGTGACGAGGGAGGCGTGCTCGACGACACCGCGTCCCTGGTGGTCGGTTGCGGCACGACGGTTCTGCTGGCGGTGACCGCCTGGCTCTCGGGGAGGGTGCGCTCGGTGACCTGGCGCAGCCACCTGTTGGCCGGGACGGCCGGAACGGCTTTCGGGGTCTCCCCCGCCACGGCCAAGACCTCCGTGGCGGTCATCGGGGAGAGCGGGGCGACCGGCCTGCTGCACGTGTCCTCACTGGCCACCCCCGTGATCGCGGTGCTGGGACTGTTCCTGGCACAGGCCGCCTACCAGGGCATGGAACTGGGCGCCCCGCTGGGTGTCACCACCTTCACCAACCCGCTCTCCGCCGCCGTGGTGGGCGTGGCGTTCATGGGAGAGAGCTACACGGGTGGTCGGGTCGGCCTCCTGGTCGCGGCGGTGTGCGCCCTGGTGGCGGCGTACGGGATCCGCCTGCTCACCGCTCCGGAGGCCGGGGAGGGCGGTCGAGCACCACGGGCCCGGGGGCCGGAGACCGTTTCCTGAAGTGGCGTCTCCGGCCTTTCGTTGGCGGACTCACCACAGGGGCCCACGGTGACGAAACCGGTTCCGTGGGGGGATCTGGGTTTCGTTACGTCGTTTCGTCACCCACCAACGTGCTCGTGTACCGGTGGTGGGCGGGTCGCC
>CALGOD010000925.1 GCA_937957845.1 uncultured Nocardiopsis sp. | reverse complement strand
CCCTTCGGGGTCGACCCGGTCGGCGAAGGTCGTCAGGGCGACGTCGAGGCGCTGCACCTGGTCGGCGTCGGCGCCCTTCTGCGGACCGAAGACGGCACTGGCGCCGTGGACGCCGAGCAGTGGGTTGTCGACGTCGGTGGCGGCGACGAGGCGGACTCCCGACAGGGCCCGCCGGGCCGGTTCGAGGTCGAGGTGGTCGACGGGCTCGGCCAGGGCGGCACCACCATGGCCCAGGTGACGGTCGGGCGTCGCCCCGAGGGCGGCGAGGAACCCGGCCCCGCCGTCGTTGGTGGAGCTTCCCCCGAGACCGACGACCACGGTCCGGGCACCGGCCCGGACCGCGTGGGAGACCAGTTCGCCCACTCCACGGCTGGTGGTGCGGCCGGGGTCGCGCTCGTCGGCGGGGACCAGGTGGAGGCCGCACGCCTGGGCGCTCTCCACATAGGCGGTGTCGCCGTGCAGGAGGTACTCCGCGGTCACGGGTGCACCGAGAGGGCCCGTCACCTCGGTCCGGTGGACCTTCCCTCCCAGTGCGGTGTGCAGCACCTCCACGAACCCGGGGCCACCGTCGGAGAGCGGAAGCAACTCCGTCCGGGCGGAGGGGTCGGTCCGGTGCCAACCGTCGGCGATGGCCTGGGCGGCTTCGAGAGCGGAGAGGGTGCCGGCGAACTTGTCAGGAGCGATGAGGATACGCACGGCCCCAGTGTGCCAGGCCACATTCCTCGGGCGAGGAGCAGCCCTGGGCGGAACCCGCACGACCCCTCTCAGAGCCCGGGCGCCCCGTAGACGGGGAACCAACGGGAGCGGTCCTTCTCCAGTGGGAGGTCGTCGCCGATGGCCGCCTCGACCTGAAGTTCGAGGGCGTTGTCACGGCGCTGACCGCCCCCTGTGGGCGCGAAGGGGTAGAAGGTGCCTCGCTTGTAGAGGTAGACCAGCGCCAGGGAGCGCTCCCCGTCGGTGAAGCCGACCAGGGAGCACAACAGTGAGGGCCCGTACCCGTTGGCCTCCAAGGTCGAATTGACGGCGTGCAGATCGGTCACCAGGCCGGTGATGTCGGGAGCCGCCTCCGCACTCCGGGCGGCCGGATCCGAGGAGCGGACCACGAGCCAGGTGTAGCCGTAGTCGTCGGTGGTCTGCTCCACAGGCGGTCCCTCCCCGGCGTTGAGCAGTGCGGTGACGTCGCGCTCCAGTTCGGCGAAGGCGGCGCCCTCGGACGCCCGGAAGGCGACGGATCCGGTCCCCACGGGACGGAGACCCGACGCCGCGTGCAAGGTGACCGCTGCCGAAGGCAGGCTGAACAGGGCGTCGAGGTCGGGCTTGGCCGGTGCGGAGCGCCCCAGGAGGGCTCGCCAGAAACTCATCGTGCTCCTTTGGTCCTTGAGGTCGGGATGGAGCGGGATCGGCCCCCACGATCGGCCGGGGCCGGTCGGATCAGGCCCCTCGGCCGAGCTGTCGGGAGATGTCGGACAGCTGTGCCAGGCGTTGCTGCACGGGCGGGTGGGTGGCGATCAACTGACCGAGACTGAACGTCTTGCGTGAGAAGGCCGGGGCGAAGAAGAACGCGTTGAACGGCTCCACCTGGCGCAGGTCCCGGGTGGGGATGCGGGCCATGTCCCCGGTGATCTTGGTCAGGGCGCTGCCCAACGTGGACGGCCGTCCGGTGAGGTAGGCGGCGGCGCGGTCGGCGGACAGCTCCCGGTAGCGGGACAGCGCACGGGTGAGGAGGAAACTGAGCGCCCAGGCGACCGCGCTGACCAGGACGACCAACAGGGCGACCACGGCCGGCGCCGGGCCGCCGTTGTTGCTGCGCGCTCCCCCGGTGAACATGGCGAAGCGCAGTCCCGCCTGGGTGAGGAATCCGGCGACGATGCCGAGGAATCCGGCGATGGTCATCACCATGACGTCGCGGTGGGCGACGTGCGACAGCTCGTGGGCCAGGACCGCCTCCAACTCCGGGCCTTCCAGGCGACGCATGAGACCTGTGGTCACACAGACGACCGCGGACTTTTGACTGTGTCCGGTGGCGAAGGCGTTGGGCACGTCGGTGTCGGCGACCCCCACTCGGGGCTTGGGCATGTCCGCCATGGCGCACAGCCGGTCGATCATGGCGTGCAGTCGAGGCGCCTGCTCGGGGGAGACCTCTTTGGCTCCCATGGAGAACATGGCGATCTTGTCCGAGGCGAAATAGCTGAACAGGGCGAAGCCGACGACGATCAGCACGACCAGCCACACGTTGAGGCCGGCCAGGATCAGTCCGGCGATGAAGGCCGCGTAGACCAGGGCGAGCAGGCTCATGGTCATCACCATGCGGGCGGTCAGCCCTCGGTCAGCTCTGAACTTGGAACCGGCCATGCCGTGGTCCTTCCCGCCGACGCTTCGACTGTCTCGGAGTCTGGTTCGCACAGGTGGGAAAGAGCGGGCGGCTCCCCGGCGTGCTCCGGTGCCACCGCCACGGGACCCGCACTCCCCTACTCCAGTCCCTACCCCTCCAACGGAGGAGAATCCGGCCGCGGTTCCCCGTGCGTACCCGGAAAGGCGACGGACCCCGGGCATGACGGGGCCGCCGTGACCCGGAAAGGTCACGGCGGCCCGGAAACATGCGCGCGCAGGCACCGAGTGCGGCTCCGACCGGCCGTGGCCTGGCCTGTCGGGCCCACCCCTCTCGTCCTGAGGCGCACCTGGACGGAAACGGTGCGCCCGGACGTGTCCCGTCCTAGCCGGGGATGAGTCCGTCGTCCTGCAGCATCTGCCGCACTTCCTCCATGGTGGCGTCGGCGTGCGGAAGGATGAACTGTGAGGGCTCCAAGGCGTCGGGCGGCAACGGCCTGCCGTCCTCGCGCACCTTCTCCAGCAAGTCGTGGAGCGCCTGGCGGAACGTGGCCTCGTCGCCCGACTCGATGGCCGACTCCAGCGCGGAGTCGAAGGAGTTGAGCAGGTCCAGGTCGGCGTCGGTGAGGTCGAGCTGCCCCTCACCCATGATGCGAACGATCACGCGCCCTCCCGATTCCCCGCGTTGCCGGTACCGTTACCACCTTCGATCTGGGGGGTGGAGGCACCGCCTCCGCCTTCGAGCTCCATCTTCATGCGCTCCAGCTCGGCCTCGACGCCGGTGGTGCTGGCCATGCGGTCGAGCTCGCTCTGGATGTCGTCCCGAGCCGTGCCGGTGACGTCGTCGAGCGCGCCCGAGGCGAGGAGTTCGTCGACGGCGCCCGCACGGGCCTGCATCTCGGCGGTCTTGTCCTCGGCGCGCTGGACGGCCATACCGACGTCGCCCATCTCCTCGGAGATGCCCGAGAACGCCTCGCTGATCTGCGTCTGGGCCTGGGCGGCGGTGTAGGTCGCCTTGATGGTCTCCTTGCGCGTGCGGAAGGCGTCCACCTTGGCCTGCAGACGCTGCGCGGCCATCGTGAGCTTCTGCTCCTCGCCCTGGAGGTTGGCGTGCTGCTCGCGCAGGCTCTCGATCTGCGAGGCCAGTCCCGAACGCCGGGTCAGGGCCTCGCGGGCGAGGTCCTCCCGACCCTGGGTCAGTGCGGCACGTCCCTGGTTCTCGAGCTTGTTGGACTGCTGTTCCAACTGCTGGATCTGAAGCTCGACCCGCTTGCGGGAGGTGGCGACGTCGGCCACACCACGACGCACCTTCTGCAAGAGCTCAAGCTGTTTCTGGTAAGAGTAATCGAGGGTTTCCCTTGGGTCCTCGACCGAGTCCAAGGCCCTGTTGGCCTTGGACTTGAAGATCATGGAAAGTCGCTGAAACACGCTCATCGGCGTGGCCGTCCCCTTCTCGGTGCGTACATCGGCTGTTCCCAGCGGGCGCTTTGCCCAACCCTACGCGGTCTGGTCCGCGGTCGCCATAAAACGACGAGCGGCTACCCTGTGGGTGTGTTCCGACGTCGTTCCGCTTCCGCAGCCACGGATCCGGCCACCGCCGAATCCGCCAGCCCCGAGGCCACTGAGGCCACCCAACCTAAGGGATACACCCCTAAGAAGGGTGTCCCCACCCCAAAGCGCAGGGAATCCGAGCCACTCCCACGCAAACCACTCAAGGCGCCCGAGACGCGCAAGGAGGCCTATCGGGCCTACCGGGAACGTCTCGAACGTCAACGTGGGCGTGGCGCCGTGAGTTCCAACGCCATCAAGGGCGTGCCCAAGGACGAGGCGCGCTACTACCGCCAGCAGGACCTGGGCGAGGCCCGCGCCTTCGCCCGCGACTACGTCGACTCGCGCCGTAGCGCCAGCGAGTTCTTCCTGCCGTTCTCGATCGTGATCATCGCCCTGTTGTTCATCAACGACCCGCTCTTCCAGGTCGGGGTGGCCTACGTCGCGTGGCCGCTGATGATGGTGACCATCGTCGCCGAGGGCGTCATGACGGGCCGCACGGTCAAGAGGCGCGCCTCCGAGTACTTCCCCGACGACCCGACGGTCAAGGGCGCCGGAATGTACGCGGCCATGCGCCAGCTGCAGTTCCGTCGTCTGCGCCTGCCCAAGCCGCGGGTGAAGCTCCGTGAGGACCCCACCCCGCGCGGCGTCCGTTAGGGAGGCCGCCGCACCCTTCGGTACGAAGGGGGCGGGGTCCGTGGCGGGCCCGTCGCCCGCCGCGGACCGCCCCGTCGCCTCGGTGGGAGCGTTCTCACCACACGGGAGAGCAGCTCGCGAGGCACCGTGATTCCCTACTAGAGTGCCCGGCATGGAATTTCGGCATCTAGGCAACAGCGGTCTCATGATCAGCGAGATCGCCTACGGGAACTGGCTCACCCACGGTTCCCAGGTGGAGGAGGACACGGCCAAGGCCTGTGTCCACGCGGCTCTGGAGGCCGGTGTCACCACCTTCGACACCGCGGACGCCTACGCCCAGGGCAAGGCCGAGGAGGTGCTCGGTCGTGCGCTGAAGGGTCAGCGCCGGGACGGGCTGGAGATCTTCTCCAAGGTCTTCTGGCCCATGGGCGAGGGCAAGAACGACAGGGGCCTGTCCCGCAAGCACGTCATCCGCAGCGCGGAGGACTCCCTGCGCCGTCTGGGGACCGACTACCTGGACCTGTACCAGGCGCACCGGTTCGACTACGCCACCCCGCTGGAGGAGACCATGCGGGCCTTCGAGGACCTGGTCCGCCAGGGCAAGGTCCTCTACATCGGTGTCTCGGAGTGGCGCGCCGAGGAGATCGAGAGGGCCCTCAAGATCGCCGACGAGATGGGGTTCGACCGCATCATCTCCAGCCAGCCGCAGTACAACATGCTCTGGCGGGTCATCGAGTCCGAGGTCGTCCCGCTGTGCGAGCGTGAGGGCATCGGGCAGCTGGTGTGGTCGCCGATCGCGGGCGGCCTGCTGACCGGCAAGTACAAGCCCGGCCAGGAGCTGCCCGCCGGCTCCCGCGCCGCCGACCCCACGACGGGGCGCTTCCTCCAGAGCCACCTGGAGGACCAGAAGCTGCTGGAGCGGGTGCAGAAGCTGGAGCCGCTGGCCGCCGAGGCCGGCCTGTCCCTGGCTCAGTTGGCCGTGGCCTGGGTGCTGCAGAACCCGAACGTGTCGGCCGCGATCATCGGCGCCTCCCGCCCCGAGCAGGTGGAGGGCAACGTCAAGGCCGCCGGGGTCAAGCTCGAACCGGGGCTGCTCACCCGCATCGACGAGATCCTCGGTGACAGCGTCCAGCGCGATCCCGCGCTGACCAAGAGTCCCGAGAACGTCCGCGGCTAGAGGCCTCGTCCCCTCGTAGGGCCCGTCGGGCCCGGGTCGTCCGCGGGTTCCCACGGTGGTCGCAACACCCTGACTTCGGGGAGGCTGCGACCACCGTGTCGTTCTCCGAGCAGGAACCGCCCCGATCGCACACACGTTCCCCGGAGCCGATGGCCGAGTCCGGCGACGTCACCGACCACGGTCCCGCTCCCGTGTCAGGGGATCCGGTGCGGGAGTCGGGTACACGGCGGCCGGGACGGGCGACCTCGGTTCGAGCGGGGCCGGATCGTGGGGGCGGTCGACGTACTCCATGAAGAGACCCCGAGCGCGAGGATTCGGGGCCGGGCCCAGATCATGGGGCCCGCCTACTCCACCGGCTCGAGGGACATCTCGTAGACCTTCTTCTCACCCTCCCACAGGGCGACCCGGTCCACATCGCCCTCGGCGAGCTCCCGCCAGTTCTCCCCCAGCCAGCTCTCCGCGTCGCCCCGCGAGGTGAACGACTCCGAGGGCAGGTCGCTCCCCTCGGGTTCGGAGCCGTCGGCCTCGTAGTACCGCCAGGTCCACGCCATGTTCGGCCGCTCCTTCGTGAGGCGGGCCACGGTGCCGGTCACCGTGTCCTGTACCGAGCTTAACCAAGGCGTGACGGAGCATGCGGTTTACTCATGTGGGTGCGTATCCGTTTTCTGGGGACGGCGGGATCTTCGGGATGGCCCGCCCCGCAGTGCACCTGCGCCTCCTGCAACAAGGCCCTGGCCGAGCGGCGTCTTCCCCTTCGGGTGACCGTGGACGACCGTTTCCGCGTTCATGAGGGGGGTGTGGTCGGTTCTCCGCCCCCCGGGTACTCGGTGACGCACACCCCCGACGGGGTTCTGGTGGAGGGCGCCGACGGAGGCAGGCTCATGTACGCGCGTACGGAACCCGCCCCCCTTCCCGGCGTTCCACCGGCGCAGGCACGGCCGGACGACTCCTCCGGCTTCTCCTCGGCTCCTCCCGAGCGGCAGGTGGACATGGTCATCGTGGACGCCGCCCAGCGTCCCGAGGTCATCGGCGAACTGCGCCGCTCGGGGGTGATCGGGGTGACCACGGCGGTGGTGGCGGTCGGCGGCGACCACCGTGTCCGCTCCCCGCAGGAGTTCGCCCGCCGGGCACGGCTGTGGGGAGCGCTGGTACCGGGGGACGGCCAGGTACTGCCCTGCCCGCCCACGGTGTGGCCGCAGTCGCGCCCGCACGGCCCGTACCGCACGCTGATCACCGGAGGCGCCCGTTCCGGCAAGTCGACCGAGGCCGAATTGCGCCTGATGGGCGAACCCCAGGTGCTGTACGCGGCGACCGGCCCGGTGCCCGACCCGTCGGAGGACCCCGAATGGGCCGAGCGGGTGGACCGGCACGTGCGACGCCGCCCCTGGTGGTGGAGTACCGAACAGACCACCGACCTGGCCGCGGTGCTCAGGCGATCCCGGGGCGCCGTCCTGGTGGACTGCCTGGGCACGTGGTTGACCGCCGTGATGGACGACGTCGGGTTGTGGGAGGAGTCCCCGCCCTCCGACGCCGAGGAAAGGCTGGAGGTCGAGATGCGCGGACTGTTGGAGGCCTGGCGTACCACCCGGGCCTATGTCGTGGCGGTCACCAACGAGGTCGGGTCGGGCGTGGTCCCCGCCACCCGGGCGGGGCGGCTGTTCCGCGACCACCTGGGCCGGCTGAACCAGTGGGTGGGGGCCGAGTCCGAGGACGTGGTGCTGGTGGCCGCCGGCCGCGTCGTGGAGCTCACTTGACCGGTGGAACCGCGGGGCACGCCGGAGACTCCACCCGACGCCCGGTCCCCGCGGACGCCCTGGCGGGGCTTCGGATGGCGTGGGGGACCTTCACCGTCCTTCCGGTGCGCGCGGACCGGATCGACCGCGCCGCGGCCGGCTGGGCGATGGTGTCGGCTCCCGTGGTCGGCGCCTTCCTCGGCACCATGGCCGGCGTGGTGGCGGCTGTGGGCACGGCCGCGGGATGGTCCGCTCCCCTGGCCGGTGTCCTGGCGGTGGGTCTGACGGCCTTGCTGACCCGAGGGCTGCATCTGGACGGGTTGGCGGACCTGGCCGACGGCCTTGGCAGCGGCCGTCCGGCCGAGGGCGCCCTGGAGGTGATGAGGCGCTCCGACATCGGGCCGTTCGGAGTGATCACCCTGATCCTGGTCCTGGCCGCACAGGTGTTCGCCCTGGGTCGGTTGGCGGAGGTCTCACCTCAGGCGGTGGTGGCGGGCGCGGCGGTCGCCGGGGCGGTGGGCCGACTGGCGGCGACCCTGGCGTGCACCTCCCGTGTGCCCTCGGCTCGGGCGGAGGGGTTGGGCGCTTTCGTGGCGGGAACCGTACGTTGGCCCGGAGCGCTGGCCACGGTCGTGTTCACCATGGCGTTGTGCCTGACCGGCTGGGCGCACGCGCCGGGGTTCGCAGCGGCCTGCGTCCTGGCCGCGACGGTGGGTCTGCTGGTGGCGGCCGGCATGCTGCGTCGTGCGGTGCGGCGACTGGGCGGGATCACCGGTGACGTCCTGGGCGCCCTGGTCGAATCGGCGTCCACGGCGGCCCTGGTGGTGGCCGCGGCGGCCTCCGCCTGAGACGGGGCGCGTTCATCGGTGTGCCGGCTTCCCGACGGTGAACACCAGAGCAGACCCCTAGCAGGAGGTTTTTACCCTTTGGTGGCTTTTGCACCACTTCAAGTGTCGCGATCATCACATTTTTTCACACAGGGTTTCACAAGCCCCTTACCCGGGAACCCGGGATCGACCCTGATGACGGCGCACAATGCCCCCTACCGGCGACCAGAGCCCTCCTCAGCGCCCGCGCGAGCGGAAGCCGTCCCCGGTGACCCGAAGGCGCGGTGATCACGCACAGGGCCACGCCAGAGCCCGGGGCGCCGCGTCGCCGCCGGTCGCGCGAGGCGACTAGCATCGGGATCGTGAGCACGACGTTGTCAGTAAATACGGAGTCCCCCAGTTCGCTCGACGCCGACGCGGTTGTCGT
>CALGOD010000924.1 GCA_937957845.1 uncultured Nocardiopsis sp. | reverse complement strand
CAGGCCGAGCTGGAGGAGATCGTCCTGGAGGTGATGGAACGCGCCGAGGAGCTCAACGCCGAGGTGGCCCGTCTGGCCTCCGAACACGAACAGGCCGTGGCCGAACACGCCGAGGCGGTCACCGTCCGCGACACCGCCGCCGCGGAGATCCAGCGGGAACGCGCCCGTGCCACGGAGGACCGGGAGAGGCTGGTCAAGGAGCTCCCCGCCGACCTGTTCGCCTTCTACGAGAAGCTGCGCGACCAGTACGACGGTGTGGGCGCGGCGCTGCTGCGCCACGGCCGCTGCGGAGGATGCAAGCTCGCGCTGAGCACCGTCGAGCTCAACGAGGTCAAGGCCGCCCCCTCCGACCAGATCGTGCGCTGTGAGAACTGCCGCCGCATCCTGGTCCGTACCGGGGAGTCGGGACTCAACGGCCGGCCCGGCCAGTGAGCAAGGGCTGGGGTGCTCCCGACACAGAGCCGACGCGGCTCGTCCTGCTGCGGCACGGGCAGACGCCGCTGTCGGTGGAGCGCCGCTTCGCGGGGCGGGGCGATATCCCGTTGACCGAGGAGGGTCACGCGCAGGCCGAGGCGGCGGCCCGGCGGCTGGCCCGACGTCGGATCGACGCGGTGGTGTCCTCGCCCCTGAGGCGGACCAGGGACACCGCCGCGCACGCCGCCGAGGCGCTCGGGCTGCCGGTCGAGATCGACGAGGGGTTCGTCGAGACCGACTTCGGTGTGTGGGAGGCGATGACGTTCGCCGAGGCCAGGAGTGAGGATCCGGCCTCGGTGGACCGATGGTTGGCCGACCCGCGGACGGCGCCTCCCGGTGGGGAGAGCTTCTTCGAGGTGGCCGAGCGGGTGGGCGCCGCCCGGGAGGCCCTGGTCGAGCGGTACAGGGGGCGTACCGTCCTGGTGGTCACACACGTGACCCCCATCAAGGTGGTGGTACAGCAGAGCATGCTCGCCCCTCTGGAGGCGCTGTACCGGATGCACCTGGACACCGCGTGCCTGACCGAGGTGGACGTGTTCTCCGACGGGCCCATGGTGGTGCGCTCCCTCAACGACACCGGTCACCTGGCGTCGGATCCCGGCGGGGGAACACCGGTGGCCGCGACAGCGTAGAATCCGTGAGAGGGGAGTCGGCCAGGCGGTCGCGGACCGCGCCAGGTGCGCGGCTTCGAGGAAAGTCCGGACTCCACAGGGCAGGGTGGTCGGTAACACCGACCCGGGGTGACCCGCGGGACAGTGCCACAGAGAACAGACCGCCACCGCTCGCGGTGGTAAGGGTGAAACGGTGGTGTAAGAGACCACCAGTGGCCGGAGTGATCCGGCCAGCTGGGTAAACCCCACCCGGAGCAAGGTCAAAAGGGAACCTCAGGGTTTCTGCGCGGATGTTCGAGGGCGGCCCGCCCGAGTCCGCGGGTAGACCGCACCGAGGCCGTCGGCAACGACGGTCCCAGATGGATGACCGCCCGGTCCTTCGGGACCGACAGAATCCGGCTTATCGGCCGACTCCCCCTCTTCCACCCCTTCGACCTGCGGTGACGCGCGGGGAAGTCGGCCGTGTTCGCTCTGTGTTTGCTCCGGGGGTTCAGCCCGAGCGCAGGAGCAGGTCGATCGCTCCCCGCCCCAGTTCCTCGTGCTCGGGGAACAGATGCCCGTAGGTGTCGAAGGTCTCGGTGATCGAGGCGTGCCCCATCCGGTGCTGAATGGCCTTCGGATTCACCCCGGCGGCGATGAGCGCCGAGGCGTAGAAGTGCCTCAGGTCGTGGAAGCGGGTGCCCTTGGGCAGTCCCGTCTTCTCCACCGCCTTGGACCAGGCGGAGTTGAACGCAGACGGCTTGGCGACGGCCTTCCACCTGTTGCTGATCAGTACCTGCCCGGGCGGCGGTTCGTAGAGTTCCATGTGCCTTCGGACCTCTTCGAGCACCAGGTCGTCAACGGGCACGATCCGCCGGGAGTACTTGGTCTTGAGCTCCACGAGTTCGCCCTTCTGCGCCTGGACGCGCACGTCCACATGGCGTTTGGCGAAGTCGATCCGCGGAACGGCGAGCCCCAGAGCCTCACCGCGCCGAAGGCCGGCACCGGCACCGAGGAAGACCGCCACTCGGTAGCGAGGACTGATCGCGTCCGCCAGGGCGAGGACCGCATCCGCTGGAAGCGGGTCGATCACCCGGTCCCCGATCTTGGGCAGCTTGACCCGTGAGCACGGGTTGGCGGTGATGATCTCGTCGTCCACGGCGGCCTGCATGAGGATGCGCAACGTCGCGAACGCCGTGTGCACGGTACTCGCCGACAGGCCCGGGTCACCGGCCAGCCGGGCGACGAAGGACTTGGCGTCGGCACGGGTCACACCGCCGATCTCGCGTCCGCCGAACATCCCATAGACCCGGTGCCGCAGGTGTCGCTCATACGTCTCACGGGTGCCGGCACTCACGTGCACGAGTTGGGGGAGCCAACGGGTCTCGGCGTACTCCCGGACCGTTATCCGACCGGCGCGGGGGTCCACGTAGACACCCCGAAGCCGATCGGTCTCCATGACCGAGATGTGCTTTTCCGCGTCCACCTTGCGCCGAAAGAGCTGGGTGGCGCGTGCTCCGCTGGGATCCCTCCAGACGGCGAGATACCGCTTGCCCTTGCCGTGACGGGAGGTCTTATCGCCCGTACGGGTCTTCCACAGATCCTGTACATGTCCCACGGGTAGACCTCAGTCCTGTTCCAGGACCCAGGCGCGGACCTCGGTCGGTTCGTAGCGGACGTGACGGCCCACCCGGTGAGAGGGGGGACCCGTTCGCAAATAGCGCCACTGGTACAGGGTCTTGGGAGGCACCCCTAGGTAGACGGCCGTCTCTTCGAGGGTCCACAGGCGTTCCAGCGTCTTCACCGGGACACCTCCGCAGTCTCGGTGGAGCGGCCCATCCCGGCGACCATGGAGGCCAAGGCCAGCTCTCCCTGTGTGAGGCCCTGACCGAGGTAGTGCCAGTTGGTCAGGGTCAGCGTCGAGTCCTCTGCCTCCTGGATCACGAGGGGGGTGAAGGTCTCGGTGTCCCAGGGGCGTCCGGCGGCGTAGTCGGCCCGCACCTGGCGGAGCTTACCGAGGGTGGTGGAGTAGCGGCGCGACTTGGTGGAGAAGTGGCCCCGGAAGCCGAGCATGTGCGCCCAAGTACGGAGCTTGAGATGTTCGAGCTGGGGGTACAGGCGAGCGTTGCCCAGACGCCAGCAGGTGTAGATGAGCTTGCCCGCGTGCGGCCGTACCTGGGTCATGTCCACCTGGTCGATGTCATGGATACGCCGGTCCAGCGTGCCGGTGTCCTCAGCGGCCTTGGTCGCGTACTTGGCGATGTACCCGGCCACCGCCGTGTCCGTGAGTGCTTGGTCAGGGCCGAAGTCCTCGATGGGGCGTACGTCCACCTGGTCACCCCACGACAGCGTCCAGGAGCGGCCGTTGACCTCCGGGGAGGTGACCGAGACCGTCCGGGCGGCCGATTCCACAGCCGCGGTGAGCATGTCCATACCGACCCATACCGGAGGCGGCGGCCAGGCGTTGGGGTCCTGTGTGTAGCCGTCCAGACGGATGACCGCGTGGAAGTGCACCGCGCCCCGGGTCTGGAACTCGGCGACCTTGGCGTAGGAGATGCGCACACGCTTGGAGAAAGCGGTACGGGAGAGCCCGGCGGCCGAGGCGAGGTGGTTGCGCAGGTACAGGGTGAAGCGCCGCCACAG
>CALGOD010000923.1 GCA_937957845.1 uncultured Nocardiopsis sp. | reverse complement strand
CGAGGGTGGTCGGACGACACCGGCTGTCGTGCTGATGCGGTTGTTCATCGGTATGCCATCGGGCCGCACTACTCAGGGAAATCCGCACGGTGGCGCAGATTCCGCTTCCGGCGGACGATCCTGAGCCGCGACAGAGCCAGCGTGGTCCCCGGTACCAACAGGCTCTGCGGCACCTGCTCGAAGAAGGGGTGGTGGTTTTCTACAGAGAAGTTCCCTGCCTCGATGTTGCGGCGGTGGACCGTCTGCTCAACAGCCAGGGACACGCCCCTGAGCGGCTCACCAGGAGTGCCGCCGTGAACGCCAGAGTCGCCCCGGCTCCCAGCCAGGGCTTCGTTCCGCTGACCCGCGGCGACGGCAGTGCCCTGTGGCACCTCGCCACTGTGGTCGACGACATCGATCAGCGGACCACCCTGGTGGTCCGGGGCACAGACAAGGCCAACGCCACCGCCGTACAGGTCCGCCTCCACCGGGTCCTAGCCCCCCACCATCCGGTTCCCGCCCATGTCTTCGTTCCCCGACTGCTTGACCAGAACAGCGGGGGAATCCGCGTCAACGCACTGCTCGACGAGGGGATCCGCCCGTCGGCACTCCGCTGGTTCCTTACCGAGCCGTACCTCACCGCCCGGGGTTCCGAAGTCGTGGAGACCTTCACGGACCTGGTCCACAGGATCCGTCCAATCCTGCCTTCCAACGCGGACAGCAGATTCGACCGGCAACGCCTGAGGGCACTGGACCGAAAGGCCTCCACCGCGGTGAGCCCGCAGGTCTCGGCGCGAGAGCTGCGTGACAGGGGCGCACCGGGCTCACCGCAGGTCGTGTCCTGGGTCGCGTCCCACTACCGAAGACCGCTCCGCCAGCAGCTCAGCCTCTGTGAGAGGCTCTCCCGCGCCGAGGTCGAGTACGAGGCTCCGCCGGAGCAGGCGGAACAGGCACTGCGGTGGCTCGACTCCTGGATCGCGGGAACAGCGGTCGGCAAGCCACCACGGGCGGTGCGCTGGGTCCTCACCGGGCGTGTCCACGGCCCCGAGCCGACCGGACTGGTAACGGCTCTGCCCCGAACTCTGGTCCCGTCCAGGATCAGGGCGGCGCGTCAGGTGTTGAGTCTGTCCAGGGCGGCCTGAATCCGGCGCAGAGTGCGGTCGCGGCCGAGGAGTTCCAGTGACTCGAACAGCGGCAGCCCGACGGTACGGCCGGTCACGGCGACCCGCACCGGGGCCTGGGCCTTACCGAGTTTGAGGCCGTGGACGGCCCCGACCTCCTCCAACGCACTCTTCAGCGAGGCGGCATCCCAGACCAGCGCCGCCTCACTGAAGCGGTCGAGCGCATCGACGAGCACCGGTCGGGCGGTGTCGGGCTGCATCGCCTTGGCCCAGCTCTTCTCGTCCTGCACCGGTTGTTCCAGGAACAGGAAGTCGACGTGGGCGACGATCTCGCCGAGCACGGAGATGCGGCTCTGCGCCAGCGGCGCCACCCGGGCGAAGACCGCCGCGTCGTAGGCGTCCTTGGGCCAGGGCACGTTCTCACCGCGCAGACAGGGGGTGCAGCGTTCGATGAACTCGGTGGTGTCCAGGGCGCGGATGTACTCGCCGTTGAACGCGCGCAGCTTCTTCTCGTCGAAGAACGCCGGCGAGGAGTTGACATCGGCCAGGTCGAACAGCGGCACCATCTGGTCGAGCGGCATGATCTCGCGGTCCTCACCCGGTGCCCAGCCCAGCAGCATCAGGTAGTTGACCATCGCCTCGGGCAGAAAGCCCTCGGCCTGGTAGGACTCCATGGCGACCTTGTCGCGGCGCTTGGACAGCTTCTGCCGCTTGTCGTTGACCAGCACGGGCGCGTGCGCCCACACCGGCGGGGTGTATCCCAGGGCCTGCCACAGCAGTTGCTGCTTGGGGGTGTTGGACAGGTGCTCTTCGCCGCGGATGACGTGGGTGATGCCCATCTCGGCGTCGTCGACCACGTTGGCCAGCACGAACAGCGCCGAGCCGTCGCCGCGGGCGATGACGAAGTCCTCCAGCGCGGCGTGCGGGAACTCCACTCGGCCGCGGATCTGGTCCTCGACCACCGTGGTGCCGCCCTCGGGGATCCGGAAGCGCAGCGCCCGGCCCGCGGCGGCCTCCAGGCCCCGGTTCCGGCAGAACCCGTCGTAGCCGAGGTTGGGGTTGTCGCGGCGCTGCCGCACCTGCTCGCGAGTGCAGTCGCAGTAGTAGGCCAGGTCTTCTTTGAACAGGCGCTGGGCGGCCTCGGCGTGCTTGGCGGCGTAGTCGGTCTGGAAGTAGGGGCCCTCGTACTGGCTGTCGTCCACGCCCAGCCAGGCCATGGCCCGCACAATGCCCTCGGTCCACTCAGGACGGGAGCGGGCCGCGTCGGTGTCCTCGATCCGCAGCACCATGGTCCCGCCGGATTGTCGCGCGACCACCCAGTTCAGCAGCAGCGACCGGGCGTTGCCCACGTGGAACATGCCGGTCGGTGACGGAGCGAACCTGGTGCGAATCGAAGAGTCAGCCACAAGGAAACCCTAGCGCCATCGGAAAGGAGCAGACCGCGAATTCCTCTCTGGAAGCGCATGCGTCCGCTCAAGGACGGAGCCGACCGGTGATCCGGTCAACAGAGCCACCGTTTTCGCCCGTCGGTCTCCACGCGGTCGCGTTCCGTCTGGGGTGCAACTGCCTCCGCTGCCACGGCACGGATGCCGCTGTAGGGAATTTCCTGCCGGGGACGTGCCGGGAAGCGTCAGAGCGCAGCCAGGGGGCGGAGTTCGCCGTGGACGACTCCGGCGTGGAAG
>CALGOD010000922.1 GCA_937957845.1 uncultured Nocardiopsis sp. | reverse complement strand
CGTGCCGTTGCACGCGTTGGCCGCGGCCAGCACCGCCACCATCAACCACGGAGGCACGGGAACCGTGTGGACGGGGCTCGTGCACGGGCTCCCCCAGCTGGTCGTCCCCCGCCCCACGTTCGACGAGCCACTGCTCGGTCGCCTGATTCAGGCGCAGGGTGCCGGGCTGGTGGTGGCGACGGACCCGGACGCGGTTCGACGTGCCGCCCTACGCGTCTTGGAGGAGCCCGGTCTCGCGCTCAACGCGGCGAGGCTGCGCGAGGAGATGCTCACTCAGCCCGCCCCGGCCGCGATGGTCGCCCGACTGGAACGGCTCGCCGCGGACCACACGCGGTGACGGCGTCGAGCACGACCTTCGAACGGTAGCGGACGATACGCCGTTCCGCCCCGAGCGCCTCCACACCACCATCCGTTCACCCGTTCACCCGTTCAGCCGCTTTGTGGTTCACTGCGCTTCGATCACAGCCGCTGGGTGTTCCAGGGCCACGAATCGACCGCGCCTCCATGACCGTGAAAAGGATCCGCGAGCGCGTGTCGGCTGAGAGCTCCCCGGACTCCGCGTACGAAGGAAGGGGGAGACCGTCACCGTGACACTCCTGGAAGTCGAAAAGATCTCCAAGAGCTACGGCTCGAACAAGGCCGTCGAGGAGGTCAGTTTCTCCATCGCCGAAGGCGAGACCTACGGCCTCCTGGGGCCCAATGGGGCAGGAAAGAGCACGACGATCTCGATGATCGTGGGGGTTCTTCGGCCCGACTCCGGTTCCATTCGCATCGGCGGGCACGCGCACAGTGTCAACAACAACGCGACCAAGGCACAGATCGGCTTCGTCCCCCAAGAGCTGGCTCTCTATCCCGACCTGAGCGCCTGGGACAACCTGATGTTCTTCGCCCGTCTCTACGGGGTTTCCGGAGCCGAGGCCCGCCGACGGTGCGAGGAGGTACTGGACCTCATCGACCTGACCGACCGCGCTCGGGAGAACGTCTCCACGTTCTCCGGCGGAATGGCCCGGCGTCTCAACATCGGCGTCGGCCTGCTCAACCGTCCCCGCCTGCTCATCCTCGACGAGCCCGCCGTGGGCGTCGACGCCCAGAGTCGCAACGCCATCCTGGAGAGCATCCAGCGCCAGGCCGCGGAGGGCGTGGCCGTCCTCTACACGACTCACTACATGGAGGAGGCGGAACGGCTGTGCGACCGGGTGGGCATCATCGACCTCGGTCGTCTCCGCGCCGAGGGGACCCAACGGGAACTGGTCTCGCAGGTCGGTGAGGACGACACCATCGTCCTGTCCCTGTCCGGTGGTGTGGAACGGTCCGTCCGCGCGCTGAGGGAGGTCCCCCAGGTACGGGAGGTCAGCGCGGAGGGGTCCGAAGTACGTCTGCTGGTACGGGACGCCCGGTCGGTGGTCGCCCAGGTTCTGGAGGTCATCGCCGCCAACGAAGCAGTACTGCGCTCGGTGGAGGTACAGGAGCCGGACCTGGAGGCGGTCTTCCTGCACCTCACCGGCAAGGCTCTGCGGGAATAGGGGAGTACCAATGCACGCCTTCCTGACCATGGTCGGCAAGGACCTACGCCAGCGTTCCCGAGACGGGACCCTGATCGTCTTCGCCATCGTGCTGCCTCTCGGACTCGCCTTCCTGCTCAACATGCTCCTCGGCGGGGACCCTGAGGAAGAGTTCAGCGCTCGCTACGGCGTGGTCGACGCCGATGGCGGCGAACTCGCCTCAACGTTCGTCGAGGACGTCTTGGAGCCGCTGGAGGAGGAGGGGATACTGGAGCTCCAGACCTCTTCTTCCGAGGACGGGGCGAGGGAATCGGTGGAGTCGGGTGAGATCGACGCCGCGTTCCTCATCCCGGAGGGTTTCACGGACGATCTCCACGACGGTGACTCCGCCGAGCTGCGGGTGCTCGGTGACGTCGACTCCCCGGACGAGGTGCAGGTGGCCCGCGGGATCGCCGAGGCGTTCGCGGCGGAGCACCACAGGGTGGAACTCGCCGTGACGACCGCGGACCCGCCGGAGCAGAAGAGGGCCGAACTGGCCATGCGCGCGGCCGAGGCCGCATCGGCCGTGCGGGTCGTGGAGGACACGGACGCGGACTGGCGGCAACTGGACTCCCCGACGTACTACGCGGCCGGTACCGCGGTCTTCTTCCTGCTGTTCGCGTCCATGCCAGGTGTGATCAGCCTCTTCGAGGAGCGCCGCAACGGCACCCTGATCCGACTGTCGGCCTCTCCGGCCAGCACCTTCGAGATCCTGCTGGCCAAGTTGACGAGTACCGTCCTGGTCGGCCTCGTCAGCATGGCCATCGTCATCGGCGTGTCGACCGCCACCTTCGGAGCCGACTGGGGTGCTCCGCTCGGCGTCGCGGCCCTGACCATCGCCATGGTGCTGGCCGCGGTCGGGATCATGTCCGCCGTGGCCGGCTTCGCCACCAGCTCCGAACAGGCCTCGAACTGGTCGACGGTCGTGGCCATGCTGCTCGGCCTGCTCGGCGGCGCTCTGTTCCCTCTGGCCAATCTGGGCGGCTTGGCCGGCCTGAGCCACCTCACCCCCCACCAGTGGTTCCTGCGCGGGCTCTCGGACCTGGCGGCGGACGCCGGCCCCGGGTCCGTGCTCCTCCCGGTCGGAGTCCTGTTGGCCATGGCCGCGGCCGGTGTGTCGGTGGCGCTGTATCGCATGGGAAGGATGCTGCACACATGAGCAAGACGCTCGCGATCGCGCTGCTTGATCTGCGCCGTATGTTCCGCGACCGAACGAACATCTTCTTCATGCTGCTCCTGCCCTTGATCATGGTCTTCATGATGGGGCTCTCCTACGGGGAGGATCAGCAGCGGCTCGGACTGGTCGTCAGTGGGCAGGAGCAACCGCTCGCCGAGCGCTTGGCCACCGCGTTGGAGGAGGGAGGGCGCTTCTCCGTCGAGCGTGTCGAGACCGCCGATGAGCTGCGTCGACTCGTCGAGCGGGGCCAGGTGAACGCCGGCCTGGTGATACCCGGCGACTACGACGAGTCCCTTCGGGACGGAGACGTCGCCGAGGTCGACCTGCTGTCCCGGCCCGACGACTGGAGCTCCTATCCGCTGGCCACGTGGGTGCGTTCGGTCGCCACCCAGCAGTCGGCGCTGCTCGGGGCCGCGCAGTTCGCCGCGGACGTCGGCGAGGACGGGTTCGACGAGAACCTGCGAAGAGCCGAGGAGGCCGACCCACCGAAGATCGATGTCGCGACGGTCACCACCGGCGAGGCCGTCTTCCCGCAGGAGGTCAGCCAGTACGGTCTGGCGGCCCCTCCCCTGCTGCTGCTCTTCACTTTCGTCATCTCGCTCACCACGGCGATCGGAGTGGTGGAGCTTCGGCAAAAAGGGCTCACCCGGCGCATGTACTCGACG
>CALGOD010000921.1 GCA_937957845.1 uncultured Nocardiopsis sp. | reverse complement strand
CCTCCTGATCACGGCCCTTGGCGGGTATCGCGTGACCGGATGGGGCTCCTTCGACGGTCTGCTCATCACACTGGGGCTGATGTCCTGCGTGGCGGTCGTCGAGGAACTGCTCTTCCGCGGCGTGCTGTTCCGGCTGCTGGAGGAGAAGCTCGGCACCTGGGCCTCGATCGGATGCTCCGGCCTGGTCTTCGGTGTGGTGCACGTGGTCAACCCGGACTTCACCTTGTGGGGCGCCCTGGCCATAGCCGTCGAGGCGGGGTTCATGCTCGGCGCCGCCTACGCGGCCACGCGCAGCCTGTGGCCGCCCATCGGTCTGCACCTGGCCTGGAACGTCTCCCTGGCCGGGATCTATGGAACGGGTGTCGGCGGTACGGACGTCGGCACCGGCAGTCTGATCTCAGGCACCATGAGCGGCTCGGACGCCCTGTTCGGGGGTTCCTCCGGCCCCGAGGCGAGCCCGTTGGCGGTCCTGCTGTGCAGCGTGCTCACCGTCGCCTTCCTTGTTCTGGCCAAGCGCCGGGGTCGTCTCCACCGCCGAGGAGAGGTACCGATCGCACACTGAGCCGCGGGGCCGCCCACCGTCGGCGGGCCGATCGACGCGCTTCGAAGGTCCGCTAGAGTCGGCCCGTGCCCGGTCTGGAAACAAGAGCGCTCCCCAGCGGCGCGACGGAACTCCTGGGTCGATGGAGGGCGCGGAACGTCGCCCTGCGCGACGGCGTTCTGGCGTCCGCGCTCACCGCCCTGGCGTTCGTGCCCGGCCTTGTGGACAACGGGGTCATGGTGGGCGAACTCCCTCAACGGACCCTGGACGCGGTGGGCCTCATCCTGGTGCTGGGACAGTGCTTACCCCTGATCGTGCGCCGTCTGCACCCCCTCGCCTGCCTCACCCTCGTGGCCCTGTGCTTCGCCGCGGTCCAGCTGTTCGCCTACCCGCCGACGTTCGCCGGCGTCGGCGTCATCATCGCGCTCTACAGCGCCGGCGCCTATCAGAACCGCCTCCGGACCCCCCCGGCGGCGGCGCTGACGGCCGGCT
>CALGOD010000920.1 GCA_937957845.1 uncultured Nocardiopsis sp. | reverse complement strand
GCCGGGCGCACACCGTCCTGACGCCCTTCTGGGCACGACGTCTGGGCCGGAGCGGGTTGACCGCGCACCAGGCCTCCGCCCGTGGGGGCGACCTCTACCTGGAGGATCGGGGCGAGCGCGTGCTGATCGGTGGACGGGCGGTGTCCGTGGCCAGGGGAACCCTGTACCTCTAGGGTTTCGGCAGTCGAAAGGAGCCGCAGCATGGAACAGTGGGCCACCAAGGAAGAGATCATCGCCGCCCGTGAGCGTTTGGAGGCCGCGCACTCCGGTTGGCGACGGCCCGCCGCCTACGGGGTCGGGCTCGTGAAGGACGAGGGGACCGTGTTCGGACTGGTCAACGAGGGCGGTAACCATCTGCCCGCGGTGGTGTTGGCCCGTGTGCTCGGCCACCGGCGGGGCACCGCCACCTACCCCGTCTCCACCGATCTTCTGGAGGAGGCCGTGGCCGATCTGGCCCCCGCCGAGGCCTGCACCGACTACGACCATCCGAACCTGCATCACTGGCGCGAACTGCTGACCCGGGCCGCCGCAGGGGAAGGGCGTCTGGTCGCGGTGTTCGTCGGTGATCGGACGGATCCGCCCGTGGACGAACACGACCGGGCCCTGCGCGCGGCCCTACGTGCGTGAGGTGAGGCGCGTTCCCCCCGGCGGAATGTGCCCGTATCCGTGACGACTCCGGTATGTGAAGTCATTGTGTCCGTATTTGACACATTCTGGCCTATCAATGACAACGCAGAACTTTGAATTGGAGCATGAGATTTCAGTTTTCTCCCGCGAGCCTCCCCGGCTTCCGGTAGAACTGAATCGAGGCACCTTCCCACCCCTCCCGGGGAGGTGCTGGCCCCCCGCCTTCGGCGCGCCCCCTTGGTGCCGAAGGCGGGCGGCGCACCCCTGACCGGCCCCGGCACCCCACCGGGGCCGGTCTCGTCTCCCCTTCGCGCCAGGAGGGAGGAGGGAGCCTCCCGGCCGGGGCGCTCGGTTCGGTAGGCTCACGGGGCCGTTGGGGGAACGGCTTTTCCGGAGCGGGAATATGTCGTTTTCCTCCTGTTTTTCGCATTCTTCGTGGAGCTGTGTCGGAAGAGCGGAACAGAGCGTCCCGACAGGACCTCCCCCGTCGGTCCCGGCGGGCCCGCACACGGCCGCCCCCGGGATCCTCCACGGCGGATCGGGGGAGGCCCTAACCTGACCGGAGCGACAAGACCACACGCAGGGGGAGGACGATGAGCTCACGTCACGGCAACGGCCAGGGGCGCCGACGGGGAGGCGGAGACCGCGGCGGTGGACACAGACGCGAACCCGAGCCCATCCGCGGAGTACGCGACGACACCCGCCTCTC
>CALGOD010000919.1 GCA_937957845.1 uncultured Nocardiopsis sp. | reverse complement strand
CGTCCTCTGCGCGACTCCCTCGCCGGGGACAGGGTCGACCGTGTCCTGGGCATCGTCAACGGCACCACGAACTACATCCTCGACCGGATGGACTCGCTGGGTGCGGGGTTCACCGAATCCCTGGAGGAGGCACAGGCGCTCGGGTACGCCGAGGCCGACCCCACCGCCGACGTGGAGGGCTTCGACGCCGCAGCCAAGGCCGCCATCCTGGCCCGGCTGGCCTTCCACACCCAGCGGGTGACCGCCGCCGACGTGCACCGCGAGGGCATCACCAACGTGTCCGCGGGTGACATCGCCAGCGCCCGCGCGATGGGTTGCGTGGTCAAGCTCCTGGCCATCTGCCAGCGCTCACAGGACGGGAAGTCGGTGGGCGTGCGCGTCCATCCGGTGATGCTTCCGGTGGAGCACCCGTTGGCCGGTGTCAAGGAGGCCTACAACGCGGTGTTCGTGGAGGCCGAGTCCGCGGGGCGCCTGATGTTCTACGGAGCCGGCGCGGGGGGCACTCCCACCGCGAGCGCCGTCCTGGGGGACCTGGTCGCGGTGGCGCGCAACCGGCTCGCCGACACCTCCGTCGCCGAGGGCGGGCACGACACCGGGCTGCCGGTGCACGACATGGGCCAGACCATCACCAGCTACCACGTGGCGCTGGACGTGGCCGACCGCCCCGGTGTGCTGTCCAAGGTCGCGGAGATCTTCGCCGACCACGGGGTGTCCATCAAGAACGTGCGCCAGGAGGGCAGCGGGGACGACGCCCAGTTGGTGCTGGTCAGCCACCCCGCGTCGGACGCCGCGCTCAGCGCCACGGTCGAGGAACTGCGTACGCACGACATGGTGCGCGAGGTGGCCAGTGTGATGCGCGTGGAGGACTTCGCCCACTGAGCACCGCATCGGGACCCGGTGTCCGTGGGCCGCGTGGAGGGCCGCGCGGTTCACGGGCCATACCCGGGTATCCCAAATGTCGAGACATAAAAGACCGCGATTCGAGATCGTTGCGGCGGGGTCATAGACTCGTGGCTGGTGGGAGCGCGGGGGTGTCGTGGCGCTACCCGGTCGGCCCACCGCGCGTCAATCGAAGCCGTACCCACCCGAAGGGGACACAGTTGTGAGCATGGCACGGGCGTGGCGAGGCATTGTCGAGGAGTACCGCGACCGCCTCCCCGTCAACGAGAACACCCCCGTTGTCACCCTCCAGGAGGGCGGCACGCCCCTGCTGCCCGCCACGCGTGTTTCCGAACTCACGGGCTGCGAGGTCCTCCTCAAGGTCGAGGGGCTCAACCCCACCGGCTCTTTCAAGGACCGGGGGATGACCATGGCCATCACCAAGGCCGCGGAGGACGGGGCCAAGGCGGTCATCTGCGCCTCCACGGGGAACACCAGCGCCAGCGCCGCCGCCTACGCCATCCGGGCCGGCATGACCTGTGCCGTACTGGTCCCCCAGGGCAAGATCGCCATGGGCAAGCTCGCCCAGGCCCTCGTGCACGGGGCCCGCCTCCTCCAGGTCGACGGCAACTTCGACGACTGTCTGGAACTGGCGCGCAAACT
Source organism: uncultured Nocardiopsis sp. (assembly GCA_937957845.1). Classification (GTDB taxonomy): domain Bacteria; phylum Actinomycetota; class Actinomycetes; order Streptosporangiales; family Streptosporangiaceae; genus Nocardiopsis. The sequence continues at coordinate 971 of CALGOD010000919.1, read as the reverse complement.
CAGCGTCGACTACCCGGTCGCGTTGGTGAACTCCGTCAACCCCTACCGTCTCCAGGGACAGAAGACCGCCGCCTTCGAGGTCGTCGACGCCCTCGGCGACGCCCCCGACGTCCACTGCGTCCCCGTGGGCAACGCGGGCAACATCACCGCCTACTGGATGGGGTACACCGAATACTCCAGGGACGGGATCGCCACCCGGAACCCGCGCATGTTCGGTTTCCAGGCCAGTGGCGCCGCACCCATCGTCAACGGTGCCCCGGTCACCAGTCCGAGCACCATCGCCACGGCGATCCGCATCGGCAACCCCGCCTCCTGGAAGCTCGCCGAACAGGCGCGCGACGAGTCCGGCGGCCACATCGACAAGGTCACCGACCGCCAGATCATGGCCGCCTACAAGCTCCTCGCCGCGGAGGAGGGCGTGTTCGTCGAACTGGCCTCCGCCGCCAGCGTGGCCGGACTGCTGCAGGCGGTCGAGGCGGGACAGGTCGAACGCGGTAGCCGCGTGGTGTGCACCGTCACCGGAAACGGGCTCAAGGACCCCGACTGGGCGCTGGCCGGAGCCTCCTCCGCCACCACGGTGCCGGTGGACGCCCAGGCCGCGGCCAAGGCCCTCGACCTCGTCTGACGGCTCCACACGGTCCGAGCCTCCCGCTCCCAGGGCGCCGTGAAGGCGTCCCGGGACGGGCCGGCTCCAGACGAGAACGGGGATCTTCGGCCCCGGAGTCCCAGAACAGACAGGGAAAGAGCGCACCGTGACACCACCACGCCCTACCCGGGTGTCCTTTCTCACCCCGGCCACCAGTGCCAACCTCGGTCCCGGCTTCGACGCCCTCGGGCTGGCGCTGGGGCTGCACAACGAGTTCGAGGCCCGTCTGCGCGACGACGACGAACTCCATGTGCGTGTCGCGGGGCAGGGCGCCGGGAAGGTCCCGCTCGACGGGCGTCACCTCGTCGTGCGCGCCATGCGCGAG
>CALGOD010000918.1 GCA_937957845.1 uncultured Nocardiopsis sp. | reverse complement strand
GCTGCGCAGATCTGGTACACCATCCGTGCTCTGCCCGACGGACTGGACACGATGGTGGGTGATCGAGGCGTGCGCTTGTCCGGGGGAGAACGACAAAGGATAGCCCTGGCCCGTTTGTTCCTGAAGGCACCGCCCGTGGTCATCCTCGATGAGGCCACCTCCCACCTGGACAACCAGACGGAGAAAGCCGTCCAAGAGGCCATGTCGGTGGAGCTGGCCGGGTGCGCGCGCCTGGTCGTGGCACACCGTCTGGCCACTGTGCGTGACGCCGACCAGATCGTGGTCATGGCACGCGGTCGTATTCAGCAGCGGGGCACCCACGCCGAACTCCTGGATTGCGAAGGCCCCTACCGAAGGCTTGTGACGGCACAGGAAACCGTGGAACACCAGGTGTGACCAGCAGTCGACTCCAGGTGCCTTCAATAACCGGACAAAATATGAGAAAGGCGCACGTTGTGGCATTGTCAAACGAGAAACCTCGGTATGGCCGGAACACAGATGTCCGACCCCGCGCCGCCGTGCGTGTGAAAGGTCTTTGGAAGGTCTACGGGCAGGAGTCCGTGAAAGTAACGGCGCTGCGCGATGTGACGGTTGATCTGCCCGCCGGGTCCTTCACCGCCATCATGGGCCCTTCGGGGTCCGGTAAAACCACACTCCTGCAGTGCGCTGCCGGGCTGGCCGAACCCACACGGGGAAGTGTCATGCTCGAGGACACCGACATCGCGGGTATGGCGGAACGCCAACTGGCCCTCATCCGCAGGGAGAGGATGGGGTTCGTCTTCCAAGGGTTCAACCTGCTTCCTGCGCTCACCGGACGCGAGAACGTGGTGCTTCCCCTGCTACTGGCACGGCGCCCAGTAGATGCCCAGTGGCTGGAGTCCGTCCTTCGACGGACCGGCATGAGTGAGCACATCGACCGCTATCCGCACCAACTCTCAGGGGGACAGCAACAGCGCGTCGCGCTGTGTCGGGCGTTGATGGCCCGGCCTGAGGTCATTTTCGCGGACGAGCCCACCGGTGCTCTCGACACACGGACGGGGGAGGAGATCCTGACCCTGTTGCGATCCGCCGTGGACGAATTGGAACAGACCGTGGTCATGGTCACACATGAGCCGACCGCGGCTTCCTACGCCGACCAAGCCCTCTTCCTTCGGGACGGCCGGATCGTCGGCACGATGAGACAACCTACCGTGCCCTTGATCACGGAGTACCTCACACGCTCCGGGCACACGCGCTGACCAGTACAGGGAACAGAGGGAGAGTACGCGACTGGTCCGGGACCATGGTGCTCTCGCACGTCACACGGGAGCCTACTGGTCCGAAACCTCGCACCTGAGGGCCTGGGGCGGAGCGCGAGAGACGATACGCACTCCTGTTCGGAAAGCAAGTTCGCTGTACTGGGCACGGACCTGGCCGATATGGGCGGCTCAGGCCCGTGCCCAGCATGTAGGGCGGTCAGGATGAGCGATCCTCTCTGCCAACGCGGCCGGGGGTCGCACAACGGTGCTCTGCCGGCAGCGGCGTACGTGTGCCCTCGGCCATGTCTTCGACAACAGGTCCGTGCAGGACGAAGGCCCACGGCATGAGGAGGCCCGGTGCCGTCGCAGTCGCGTCGAGGTCATCGCCCACGCGTGCCTCGGCGAATTACTCAGGATTGCCCGTGTGGCAACGGTGAGCCACCGAATCCCTCGTTCGTCCGGGCATGGTGGCATTCCGACTCATCCCACAGGAAAAGCGCTGGTGGGGCCGGCGGCCCTAGTGAATCCAACCGCTTTCCCTGGCTATCCTGTAGGCGTCCGCCCGATTTCTTGCTCCGATTTTGATGATGCAGGCACGCAAGTAGTTGTGCACTGTGCCTTCGGCGAGGGAAAGTGTGTGAGCCACGGATTTTACTGATTCTCCTTTTGCTGACATTTCCAATATTTGTGTTTCGCGTGCCGTGAGAGGTCCAGGTTCTTGGGACAGGGCGTCAGCTATAAGGATCGGGTCGTAGACCTTTACCCCAGAATTTACACTACGGATGGTCTCGGCAAGGTAGTCAGGCGATACGTCTTTGCTGATAAACCCTAAAGCTCCGATTCGCAGGGCGTGTCGAAGGTTGGCTGGAGTGGCGTAGCCGGTGATGAATAACGTTCGGCACTCGGGAAGCGCTTCGTTGAGATTCTTTGCGGCGTTGAAGCCGCTGATGCCGGGCAGCCGTACATCGAGTACCGCCACATCCGGCTCAGTCTTCTTCGCCATTGGCAGTACGTCCTCGCCTCGATGGCACTCAGCTACCACCCTGATGTCGGGAGTGAGGGCCAGTGTCTTCGTCAGCGCCTGGCGTAGGATCACGGTGTCCTCAGCCAGAAGTACTCGGATCATGAGCGCTTTCCATGGGTCCTCATGAAGCTTTTTCGATTTCCTTTCCAAAGGTGCTTTCTGAGAAGAGAATATCCCCGCCCGGGGAGCGCGAGATCGCTGAGGTGCTACTGAGGTGATCTCAGCAACTGGGAATCAGCAGGGAACCGACA
>CALGOD010000917.1 GCA_937957845.1 uncultured Nocardiopsis sp. | reverse complement strand
ACCGCGGGCCGTGCGGCGATGATGATCATCTGACCGGGATGGAGACCGTTGGTGAGCGCGTCGAAGTCGGCGAACCCGGTGGGGACACCGGTCAGGGTGCCGTCGTGGGCGCTGATGGCCTCGATCTCGTCCAGGGCCCCCGGCATGATGTCCGCCAGGGCGAGGTAGTCCTCGCCCGTGCGTTTCTCCGCGACCTTGTAGATCTCGGCCTGCGCGTGGTCGACGAGGTCGTCCACCTCGCCGTCGCCGGAATAACCGATCTGCGCGATGCGGGTGCCCACCTCGACCAGACGACGCAGGACCGCACGGTCGGAGACGATCTTGGCGTAGTACCCCGCGTTGGCCGCGGTGGGGATGGCCTCGGTGAGGGTGTGCAGGTACAGCGCACCGCCCACCCGGGCGGCCTCGCCGCGCTTGGTCAGCTCCGCGTTCACCGAGATGGCGTCCACGGGTTCGCCGCGGGAGAAGAGGTCGACGATGCTGTCGTAGATGATCTGGTGCGCGGGTCGGTAGAAGTCCGCGGAGCGGATGATCTCCACGACCTGGGTGATGGCGTCCTTGGACAGCAGCATGCCGCCGAGCACACTCTGCTCGGCCTGGATGTCGTGAGGTGGGGTGCGCTCGTATCCGCCTTCTTCAGGTGGTTGCTCAGCGACACTCACGAACGCTCTCCCCCAGGACGGAACTCCGACGGGCCCCGGAACGGGCCACCTCTTCCAGGATGCCCCATGGCGAGCACAAGGGACGCCTCGGCCGAGGGTTGTGGACGAGTCCCTTACCACCATGTCCGGTACCTCGTGGGGCATTGCGAACATAGGTTGTGCACATCACCTGTGGATAACTTTGCCACGACCCTCACATATAGCGCTTGACCTGCGGAAACCCGCCACGCGGGCAGGACGTGCAAGATGTCTCACAGGACGTGTTTCCACAGGTTATCCACAGGTTCGCGAGCAGCTGTGGATAACTCCACATCCATGTGGGACCCCTGTCCGATACCGTGGGTTCGCCATGCTGAAACCGCTCTCGGCCGCTCCCTTCCGGCACCGCCATGACCGCGAGATCTTCGCGTTGGCGATCCCGTCCTTCTTCGCCCTCATCAGCGAGCCGCTGTTCCTGCTCACCGACTCGGCGATCGTCGGCACGCTGGGGACCCAGGAACTCGGTGGGCTCGGCGTGGCCGGCCAGGTCCTGCTCACCCTGGTGGCCGTCTGCATCTTCCTCGCCTACGGCACCACCGCCGCGGTCTCCCGCAAGATGGGGGCCGGCGACATCCCCGGCGGTGTCCGCGACGGGGTGGACGGCATGTGGCTCGCGGTCCTCCTGGGGATCGGGGCGGTCGCGATCGGCTGGCCACTGGGCCCGGTTCTGGTGGACGCGCTCGGCGCTTCCGAGGACGTGGCCCCACACGCCCTGACCTACCTGCGGATCAGCCTGCTCAGCACCCCTTTCCTCCTCCTCATCATGGCCGGTACCGGTGTCCTGCGCGGGCTGCAGGACGCCCGCACGCCTTTGGTGGTGGCGGTCGCCTCCTACGCCGGGAACGCGCTGTTGTGCGCGCTGTTCGTGCTCGTCCTGGACTGGGGGGTGGCGGGCTCCGCCTGGTCGACGGTGATCGCCCAGGGCGCGGGCGCGTTCTGGTACCCGGCGATGATCACCCGGGCCGCCAAGCGCGTGGGCGTCTCCCTCGTCCCCACCGCGTCCGGCCTGCGCTCCTCCGCCTCGGCCGGGTTCGCGTTGTTCCTGCGCAGCGTGTCGATGCGCGTGGTGGCTCTGGTGACCACCGCGGTGGCGGCGCGGTTGGGCGACACGTCGATCGCCGCACACCAGGTGAGCCACAACATCTGGGGACTGTTGGTGTTCTCCATGGACGCGATCGCCATCGCCGGACAGGCGATCGTGGGCCGCTACCTGGGCGCCGGGGACGTTCGGGGGACCCGGGACGCCACTCGGCGCATGGTGGAGTGGGGCGTGATGCTGGGTCTGGTGTTCATGGTGATGGTGTTGCTGCTCCTGCCGTGGGCGTGGCTCCCCTTCACCTCCGACCCCGAGGTGCGGGCGCTCATCATGGCCTCGCTGGTGGTGGTCGCCCTGATCCAGCCCCTGAGCGGGGTGACCATGGTCCTGGACGGCGTGTTGATGGGCGCCGGGGACCAGCGCTACCTGGCGTGGGCCTCCCTGTGGACGATGCTGGTCTTCCTCCCGTTCGCCCTGGTCCTGCCACAGATGATGAGCGGTGCGGTGTGGAGCCTGGTGGGTCTGTGGATCGCCTTCGCCGTATGGATCCTGGCCCGCGCCCTCACTCTGGGCCTTCGGGCGAGGGGCACGGCCTGGCTGGTCACGGGCGCGAGCCGCACCTGAACGACGAGGGGCTCCGTCACGGTCGTGCCGTGAGGGAGCCCCTCGTCCGCGTGCCGGCGGGCCGCGCACTCACGGTGCCGTGTCGATCCTTCCGACGGTGGGACCGTGGTAGAAGGTCGCCGTACTCTCCGTGAGCGGGACCGTGGGGTAGGTCGGGAGCTCCTCCGCCGCGGGCTCGGTACCCGCCTGGTGGCTCAGGTGCCGGCGCATCCTCCTCCGCACCTCCGAGCGCAGCCGGGGCAGCATCGCGTAGAGCCTGTCCCCGGGACACCCCGTGGTGTTGTAGTCGCGGTGTCCCACGATGGCCCTCTCGGGATCCAGTCGGTAGGCCAGGCACAGCCAGGCGCAGGTGTCCACCAAGGAGGAGAACAGGGCCCGGGGCGGGGTCTCCGAGGTGTAGGTGCCCTCGTTCTCGATACCGATGGCGTGCCCGTTGTGGTTCGCCGTGTGCGCGCCGACCACGTGGTGCCCGGCGCCGATGGCGCGCAGAGTCTGCGCCCGGCCCTCCATGATGTGTCCGCCGCGGCTGATGGTGAGCTGCTGCCCGATGTCGCTCCACCCATTACCGTCCATGTGGTGACGCTGGATGTTGCGAGAGAGCGCGGCGGCGTGCGAGGTCGAGGTGCCGGACACGTTCGCCGTGGCGGTGTGGTGCACGACGATGTGCGTGGGCCCTCGCCCCAGGACGTCGATTCCGCTCTTCGGAGCGCGGGCCCCCCAGTCGGCGCGTGTGTACACCTTGGGTCTGGTGGCCGCGAAGGCTTCGCCCGCAGTGGAGATCCCCGTCATCCCACCGAGGAGCACTCCTCCGGCGACGAGGGCGGTACCCCGCAGAAGGGTCCTGCGGTCCACCCGTGTGCGTCGACCCGACTCGTCTCTGCTTTCCTCGTGCATAGGTCTGCCGTCCTCTCCGTGCGGGATGGCGCAACATACGACACCCACACAGGGACACGATAAATTACAAAGAGTAACCAAAGGGTCGCTTTCGGCGAGCACGGCGTGTCAGTGGATGGCCTGGAGAACGCGGAATCCCTGCCTGTGGAGCGGTTCGGCGAAGCCGGGCATGACGAAGGCCCCGCCTCCTGGGAAGGAGACGGGGCCCGACGTGTTCGGTACCCGGGTCAGGCGCCGACGATGTCCAGCTTGATCGTCGCGGAGACCTCGGGGTGCAGGCGGACCTGAGCCTTGTGGCTTCCGACCGTCTTGATCGGGTTCTTGATCTCGATCCGACGCTTGTCCAGGTCGGGACCACCGGTGGCCTTGACGGCCTCGGCGATGTCCGAGGGCGTGACCGATCCGAACAGGCGGCCACCCTCGCCGGCACGCTGCTTGAGGCGCACGGTGAGAGCGTTGACCTGGCCGGCGACCTGCTGCGCCTCTTCCAGAGTCCGGATGTCACGCGCCGAACGCGCGCGCCGGATCAGGTCGATCTGCTTCTGACCGCCGCGCGTCCACCGGATGGCGAGACCGCGGGGCATCAGGTAGTTGCGGCCGTAGCCGTCCTTCACCTCGACGACATCGCCGGGGGCTCCGAGACCGTTGACCTCGTGGGTCAAAATCAGCTTCACGACAAAAACCTCCCTCGATATCGCCGTCAGCGGGCGCTGCTGGTGTAGGGCAGCAGGGCCACCTCGCGCGCGTTCTTGATCGCGGTCGCGACGTCGCGCTGGTGCTGGGTGCAGTTACCCGTGACGCGACGGGCACGGATCTTGCCACGCTCGGAGATGAACTTGCGGAGAAGCGTGGTGTCCTTGTAGTCGATGTAGGACTGCTTCTCGTGACAGAAGAGGCAAACCTTCTTCTTGGGCTTGCGCACTGCCGGCTTCGCCATCGTGGTGCTCCTTCGCAAGAGCCCCGGGTTCCTTCCGGGGATGGGCTGGGACATGTGGAAAACGACCTGACGCCTCAGGGCGCCCGGCCGGGTACTGCGGACCGACCTCGGGAGACCTCGGACCGGCTAGAACGGGGGCTCGTCGGAGAAGCCTCCGCCGCCGAAACCGCCGCCACCGCCGCCGCTGTTGGTCGCCCAGGGGTCCTCGGCGGGGGGACCGCTGCGGCCTCCGCCACCCTGACCGCCGCCGAAGCCGCCGCCCTGGTTCCCGTAGCCGCCGCCCTGGGGCTGGCCGCCACCGAAACCGCCGCCACCGCCGAAACCGCCGCCGCCCTGGCGCTGCGTCTTGGTCACCTTGGCGGTGGCGCTGCGCAGGGCCGGGCCGACCTCTTCGACGTCGATCTCGAAGACGGTCCGCTTCTCACCCTCACGGGTCTCGTACGAACGCTGCTTCAGGCGGCCCTGCACGATGACGCGCATACCGCGCTGGAGGCTCTCGGCCACGTTCTCCGCGTACTGCCGCCAGACGGTGCAGGTGAGGAACATGGACTCGCCGTCCTTCCACTCCCCCGACTGTCGGTCGAAGGTGCGGGGGGTGGAAGCGACACGGAAGTTCGCGACCGCCGCGCCCTGCGCT
>CALGOD010000916.1 GCA_937957845.1 uncultured Nocardiopsis sp. | reverse complement strand
TCGTCCGACGTGCCGAAGGCGAGCCGGACCTGCTCTACATCGACCTCCACCTCGTTCACGAGGTGACCAGTCCCCAGGCCTTCGAGGGACTGCGCCTGGCCGGCCGGTCCGTGCGACGCCCGGACCTGACCATCGCCACCGAGGACCACAACGTCCCCACCCAGAACCTGCTGGCGCCCATCGCCGACCCCGTCTCGCGCAAACAGGTCGAGACGCTGCGTAAGAACTGCTCCGACTTCGGTGTGCGCCTGCACCCGATGGGCGACATCGAGCAGGGGGTCGTGCACGTGGTCGGTCCCCAGCTCGGTCTGACCCAGCCCGGTATGACCATCGTCTGTGGTGACAGCCACACCAGCACGCACGGCGCGTTCGGGGCACTGGCCTTCGGTATCGGCACCAGCCAGGTCGAACACGTCCTGGCCACCCAGACCCTGCCGATGGCGCCCTTCAAGACCATGGCCGTCACCGTGAACGGCAGGCTCAGGCCGGGGGTGTCGGCCAAGGACATCATCCTCGCGGTCATCGCCAAGATCGGCACCGGCGGTGGCCAGGGCTACGTCATCGAGTACCGGGGCGAGGCCATCGAGTCCCTGTCCATGGAAGCCCGCATGACCGTGTGCAACATGTCCATCGAAGCGGGCGCGCGGGCGGGGATGATCGCCCCCGACCAGACCACCTTCGACTACATCAAGGGGCGCCCGCACGCTCCCGAGGGCGCGGACTTCGACGCCGCCGTCGAGCACTGGAAGAGCCTGCGCACCGACGAGGGCGCGGTCTTCGACGCCGAGGTCGTCCTGGACGCCGGTGAGCTCAGCCCGTTCGTCACCTGGGGCACCAACCCCGGCCAGGGCGTGCCGCTGGACGGCTCCGTGCCCGACCCCGCCTCCTTCGAGGATCCCTCCGAGCGCGCCGCCGCGGAGAAGGCCCTGAGTTACATGGACCTCGCGCCCGGAACGCCGATGCGTGAGGTGGGTGTGGACACCGTCTTCCTCGGTTCGTGCACCAACGGCCGCATCGAGGACCTGCGTGCGGCGGCGGAGATCCTCCGTGGGCGCAAGGTGGCCGAGGGCGTGCGCATGCTCGTCGTCCCCGGCTCCATGCGGGTCAAGGAGCAGGCCAACAAGGAGGGACTGGGCGCGGTCTTCGAGGAGGCCGGGGCCGAGTGGCGTGAGGCCGGCTGTTCCATGTGCCTGGGCATGAACCCCGACCAGCTCAAGCCCGGTGAGCGCAGCGCCTCCACGTCCAACCGCAACTTCGAGGGACGCCAGGGCCGGGGCGGACGCACCCACCTGGTGTCGCCGCAGGTCGCCGCCGCCACCGCCGTGCGCGGCACGCTGTCCTCGCCCGCCGACCTGGTCGCCCAGTAGCACGTCCGTAAGGAGAGACCTCCCATGGAGAAATTCGACGTCCACACCGGTCGGGCCGTGCCGCTGCGCGTCGGCAACGTCGACACCGACCAGATCATCCCCGCCGTCTACCTCAAGCGGGTCACCCGGACCGGTTTCGAGGACGGCCTGTTCGCCGAATGGCGCAAGTCCGACCCGGACTTCGTCCTCAACCGGCCCGAGTACCAGGGCGCGTCGGTGCTGGTGGCCGGACCGGACTTCGGTACGGGCTCCTCGCGGGAGCACGCCGTGTGGGCCCTACAGGACTACGGCTTCAAGGCCGTGCTCTCCTCGCGCTTCGCCGACATCTTCCGTGGCAACTCGCTCAAGGGCGGGCTGTTGACGGTCCTGCTGCCGCAGGAGGTCATCGACCGGATCTGGGAGGCCGTGGAGGCGGATCCCACGATCGAGGTGACCGTGGACCTGGTCGAGCGCGAGGTGCGCGTCCCGGCCGCGGAGGTGAAGGAGTCCTTCGAGTTGGACGACTACACCCGCTGGCGGCTGTTGGAGGGGCTGGACGACATCGCGCTGACCCTGCGTCACACCGACGAGATCGGGGAGTTCGAGGCCACCCGCAAGTCCTGGCTGCCCGTCACGCTCTAGTCGGGAACGGACGCGGATCGGCTTCTGGGCCGGGGATTCGGGGCCTGTGTGACGCAGCCCACCCCCGGCCCAGAAATATTTTACCTTTACTTACCGTGAGTATCTGGATACGGGTCTTCAGTCCTTAAGTTCAGTAGTCCCAACGTCCGGAATCCGGTTATACGTAGGCATTTGAGGTTCGCGGAAGGGGTCAAAAGGGGCTGGAGCGTGAGTCGGTGGCGGTCCAGACCAGCGCCGTCCCAGGTCCGCCGGGCAGGCCCGGAGAGCCCCGACACGCCTTGCCCGTAGGCGTTTGTATTTGTGTAAAGGCCTCTGCGTCCCCTAATTTCGTGCGAGCAAGGGGGAACCGGAGGAACCTTATGAACAAGCGTGACCTGATCGACGCGATCTCCGATCGTCTCGGAGACAAGAAGACCGCGACCGAAGCGGTCAACGCTGTGCTTGAAACCATCCAGACCACTGTGGCGTCGGGTGACAAGGTCGCCATCACCGGCTTCGGTGTTTTCGAGAAGGCCGAACGCGCGGCCCGTACCGCCCGTAACCCCGCCACCGGCGCCACCATCAACGTTCCGGCGAGCTTCGTTCCGAAGTTCCGCGCCGGCGCTGACTTCAAGGCTCTGGTCAACGGCGAGAAGAAGTAGTCCCTCACCTCACGGTGATGGATCGAGTCCGCCCGGGCCCCTCAGGGAGTCCGGGCGGAACGCTTTCCCCACCGGGCCCACCGCCGGGCGGTGCGCCCACAGCCCGTCCTTCAAGGCGCCTTCTGGGCGCACGGGCGTCCCTCCATCGCATGCCACAGTCGACGGGTCCTGGGACCCACGCCCAGAGCCACCGCGGCACGCAGGTCCTCGGGGGTGTCCACGTCGCGGCGCACCGACTCCACGTCCGCCACGACCAGTTCCCTGACGCCCACGGAGAGATGACGGGCGCGTGAGGATCCTTCGAAGGCGGGGGTGAACGGATGGCCGGGCGCCGCCGCGAGCAAGGTCGTTCCCACACCGGGAGTGTCCGGCAGGAAGGAACGCCCGTACAGGGCGGCCGCCGCCAGGACCCGTTCCAGTTCGTCGGCGCGCAACGCGGGCAGGTCCGCCGACAGCGCGCACACCCCGAACTCCGGCAGGCGTCGCCGTGCGACCCTCGCCCCGTGCTCCAGCGCCGGGTTCAGGCCCGTGCCCGGTTCGCCCCCGACCACGACGGCGCCCAGGTCGGCCAGTGCGGCTCCCGCGCGCACGTCGTCGGTCACGGCGAACACCGCCGCCACCGCCCGGCAGGCCAACGCCGCGGCGACCGTGTCGCACGCGATGGCCAGGGCCAGTTCCTCGCGCCGCCCGTCCGCGGCCAGGGCCAGTCGCGACTTGGCGCGACCCAGCTGCTTGACTGGGATGATCAGGGACCAGCGCACCCTCGGGCGCGGCGCCCCGCCCCGTTCTCCAAAGCCGGTCACGGTTCCCCCATCGATACGGCCACGACAGTGACGAGGGTAGGCGGTCGGGAGGGTGCGGCACGGGTGACGAAGGCGTCCACCCGGGGTTCCGTGGGCGCGGCCCCGTGTACGGGTCGCCCAGAACACACGGCAGGGCGAAGTTCGACGAACGCGCCCTAAACTGAACCGATCATGCTGCGCGGTGATGAGGGACCTGGAGCGATGGAGTGAGAGAACCCGTGGCCGAGCAACGAGAATCACGGTGGGTGAAGGCGGTCGTCTCCCGGATCGTCCGCTTCGTGCTGTGGTTGGTCACCAAGCCGGACTGGAAGGGGACCGAGCACGTCCCGGCCGAGGGCGGGGTGATCATCGCCACCAATCACCTGTCGGTGGCCGATCCCCTGACGGTGGCCCACTTCCTCTACATCGGAGGGCGACGCTGGCCGACCTTCACCATGAAGGACTCGGTCATGCGCATCCCCGTGGTGCGCTCGGTGGCCAAGAGCACCGGCCAGATCCCGGTCAAGCGCGGCAGCACCGATGCGGTCAAGGCGCTGCACGAGGCCGAGCTGGCCCTCACCCGGGACGGGGCGTCGGTGATCTTCTATCCCGAGGGCACCTGTACCCGGGACCCGGACCTGTGGCCCATGACCGGAAAGACCGGGGTGGCCCGTCTGGCGCTCACCACGGGGGTGCCCGTGGTGCCGGTGGCGCACTGGGGAGAGCATCGCATCCTGCCCTACGGCTCCAAGAAGCTCAGCCTCTTCCCCCGCAAACGTCTGGAGTTCCTGGCGGGGCCGCCGGTGGACCTGTCCCGCTTCCGTGACCAGCCCCTGACCGGGACCCTCCTGAAGGAGGCCACAGAGGCGATCATGGCCGACATCACCGGCCTCCAGGCGCGTATCCGGGGGGAGGAGCCGCCCGCGGTCCCCTACGACCCCAGGAAGGCGCGCGCCGAGGCCCGCCAGGTCGAGGGCGGCCGGACGCGGGCCGACGGCGACGTCCAGGCCACGGACGGCGCGGGTGCGGCTCCGGCGGACGGCGAGGCCGGTGGCGGCGACGCCAGGAACGGCGCGGGAGCGTGAGTGGACCGATGGACAGCGGCAACGTGAGGATCGTCGTCCTCGGCGCGGGGTCCTGGGGGACGGTGTTCGCCAACGTCATCGCCGACGCCGCCGACCAGGCTCGGAACAGCGATCCGGACGGCCCCGTCACGGAGGTGGTCCTGTGGGGACGACGCTCCTCGGTGGTCGACGCGATCAACGAGACCTCGCAGAACCCCGACTACTTCCCCGGGATCGGGCTGAACCCTCGCCTGCGCGCCACCACCGACGCGGCCAAGGCCCTGGAACGGGCGCACGTGGTGGTGCTGGCGGTCCCCTCGCAGACGCTGCGGGCCAACCTCGTGGAGTGGCGCCC
>CALGOD010000915.1 GCA_937957845.1 uncultured Nocardiopsis sp. | reverse complement strand
CCCCGACGCCCTGGGGAGGACGTCGGGGGCCGTTCCGTGTTCCAGGGGGTCAGCCGGATCCCCTACAGGTCGGTGATCTCGTCCTCACCGGGGATCTCGAAGGAGGTCTCGCCGATGGCGGAGAAGACCAGCGAGATGTCCGCCTCGTCGTCGGAGAAGTCCAGTCGCATGGGGAAGCCGTTGTCGGCGATCCAGAGGGAGACGTCCACGCTTCCCTCGAGTCCGCCCAGCATCTCGTCCACGGCCTGCTTCTGCTCCGGCGTCAGGTCGTCGATGTCCTCACCGGTCATCGTGCCCTCGACCAGGGTGGTTCCGACACCGCTGACCTCCTCGGTCCCCTTCTCCTCGATCTGGTCGATCGAGGCGAAGGCTCCGGCGATCTCGGGCAGGTCCCGGGTGTCGAACATCTCGTCGGGGGCCATCCCGTCGGCATCGTCCACGCCGCGCGCCCACGGGGTGTCCACCTCGTAGAGCCCGTTGTGGTTGGACACCAGGGACTCGCCCTCCGCCGGGACGATGAAGATGCTGGTGCTCAGCTCCTCGGCCGTCAGGTCGGGGGTCTCACCGCCCAACTGGGCGAGCTCCAGGAGCATCTCCCCCATGAACGGCATGACCATGGTGATCTGGGCGACCTCCGGGTCGTCCATGACCTCGTAGGTCATGGTCACGTCGAGGTCACCCAGGTCGGGGTCGGGCATGACCATGCTGATGTCGAGCGTGTAGTTGTCGACGTCTTTGGTGTTGTCCCCGAGGCTGGAGATCAGCTCGAGGATGCCGCCACCGCTACTCTCCTTCGGTTCGCCGGCCGCTTCGCCGGTGGGCTCCTCCTCGGGAGTGTCGCCGCCACAGGCGGTGAGGGACAGGGCCAGGGCACCGGCGGCGAACAGGGCCGGCATACGGGTCTTCACGAAGAACTTCGCTTTCTCGCTTCGGGGGATCGGGTACTCCTGGAGGGAGTCCCGAGTGAAATATGTTGTCACGGCACTCGGACATTCCGAGTCGATCGGGGCGGCCGTTACCGCGTTGTTCGCCGTTCCGTACGATTCCGTGGCCCTGCTCCCCGTGAGGGCGATCACCCTTCCCGCCCGATGAAAGTGGACGGGCACCCTCACACGTGCAGTACGATGGATTTCTGCCGAAGACCGCTGGTCGTCACCCGAAGGGGTGAACCTAAGGCCCGTCCGAGATGGGCGCCCGCGCAGGTGTCACAGAAGCTTCCCGTTCCGGGCGCACGTCGTGCGTCCAGCAGAACGCGGTCATGCCCCGTGCGCCTGGCGTCCGGGGCCTTTTTCGTGTCGACGCCCATCACGCGGGCCCTGTGGGAACCGACCAGCATCTCCTCTCCGGCCGGTACCGGTGGTCCACCGGGATCCGGGGCCTTCGGGCCCGAACGCCTGTGGAGGCGGTGTGAGTCCCTCCCGGCTCAGTCCGGGGTGGCCTCCGGCGACGAAGCAGGAACTCCTCCCCACCGGGGGCGGAGACCCCGCCTCAGGGCGGGGGACACAGTCAATGTTGGAAGGAGTCCCATGGCGAGGCCGGACAAGGCAGCCGCGGTCGCCGAGATCGCGGAGGAGTTCCGCGACTCTAACGGCGCCGTGCTGACCGAATACCGGGGGCTCAGCGTCGCGCAGATCACAGAACTGCGACGCAGCCTCGGCCAGATCGCGCGTTTTCGCATCGTCAAGAACACGCTGACCAAGATCGCGGCCACCGAGGCCGGGGTCGACGAGCAGGTCAAGGACCTGCTGGAGGGCCCCTCCGCGATCGCCTTCATCCACGGCGACGTGGTGGAGGCGGCCAAGGGTCTGCGTGACTTCGCGAAGGCGAACTCGCCCCTGGTGATCAAGGGCGGCGTCATCGACGGCAGGTCGATGAGCGCCGAGGACGTCACCAAGCTGGCCGATCTGGAGTCCCGCGAGGTTCTCCTGGCGAAGCTGGCCGGTGCGCTCAAGGCCAAGCAGGGCCAGGCCGCCGCCGTCTTCCAGGCGCTGCCCTCCAAGACCGTGCGCCTGGCGCAGGCCCTGGCGGACAAGCGTTCCCAGGAAGCCGCCTGACCACACCCGACCCCGGCGGGCGCCGCACGCGCCCGTCCACTGGCTCGCACGTGAAGCCGACAGGCGCGCGTGTCCGTAGAGAAAGAGAGATCGCACCATGGCGAAGCTCAGCAACGATGACCTGCTTGCCGCGTTCGAGGAGATGACCCTTCTCGAGCTCTCCGAGTTCGTGAAGCTCTTCGAGGAGAAGTTCGACGTCACCGCCGCCGCTCCGGCCGCCGTGGCCGTCGCCGCCCCCGGCCAGGGTGGCGGAGAGGGCGCCGCCGAGGAGGAGAAGGACGAGTTCGACGTCATCCTCGAGGCCGCCGGCGGCCGATACTGAGCGCACCGCCTCGAAACGCGACAAAAAGTCCTGGAAGCTCGTCG
>CALGOD010000914.1 GCA_937957845.1 uncultured Nocardiopsis sp. | reverse complement strand
TGCGTAGTCCTCGTCCGCGTACTGCTCACGTAGCGCCGGATTGGGCAGCAGGGTGACCGTGGACCCCTCCCACACGCTCCACGCGCGTGCCGCGGCCAGCCGCTCCTCGCGGTCGGGCGAGTTGAGGCGACGGCCGTAGGCGGCGATGAGGTCACCGCGCTCCTGCTCGGGGATCGGCTCCAGGTAGGACTCCCACAGGTCCGGGAAGAGGTGGGAGGCGCCCTCCTGGTAGAACCAACGCAGTTCCTCCTCACGCAGGGTGAAGATGCCTCGCAAGACCAGCTCGCTGACACGGTCGGGGTGCTGCTGGGCGTAGGCCAACGCCAGACAACTGCCCCAGGAGCCTCCGAAGACCTGCCATTTCTCGGCGCCGATCATCTCGCGCAACCGCTCCATGTCCTCCACCAGCTTCCACGTGGTGTTGGTGGACAGGTCGGTGTCCATCCGACTGGCGTGCGGGGTGGAACGGCCGCAGTTGCGCTGGTCGAACAACAGGATCCGGTAACGCTCGGGATCGAAGAGCCTGCGATGGGCGGGTGTACAGCCGCCGCCGGGTCCACCGTGCAGGAAGACCACCGGCTTGCCCGCGGGGTTGCCGCACAGCTCCCAGTAGACGCGGTGCCCGTCACCGACGTCGAGCATTCCCGAGTCGTACGGTTCGATGGGCGGATACAAGGTACGCACAGCGCTGGAGCCTTTCTTGGATGTACCCCCGAGGCGGTCCCCGGGGAAGGGGTACCGCGGCCGGGATCGCCGGTCGGCACCCGGATGGAGAACTCTGGTCAGAGACGGTCGAGGAGTTGCGCCTTCTTGTCGCTGAACTCCTCGTCGGTGAGCAGGCCCTCGGCGTGCAGGCGGCCCAGCTCACGGATCTTGGCGAAGATCGCCTCACTGTCGGTGTCGGCCCCCACCGGGAGCGCCGCGACCTCCTCCGGCCCCTCCTCCGGGGCCACGTGAGCGTTGAGGGTCGCCGCCATGAGCAGGGTCTCCTCGCTGCCCTTGGGACCGTGGGAGGCCAGGGTGAAGAAGTCGTTGTCCAACGTGGTGGCCTCGGGAATGGTCACTCCCCTCAGCACGATGCGCAGATGGCCCTCGGTGATGTCGACCGGCGGCTGCCAGTGCGCGGACTCGATCTCCGAGAGCCGGTAGTCGCGGGACTTCTCCCTCTCCTTGGTCGTGCTGGCGAGCCAGCCGTCCCACTGCAGACGCACACGCGTGCCGTCGAAGGAGGCCGACCCCTCGGCGGTACGGACCTGGAGGGGCGGGCGGGCCACCAGCCCCTTGGCCACCTCTCGCGGGTCCGGTGTCTTGGAGGAGAGCTCACGCGCGTAACGGGAGGAGGCGGAGATCTGCTCGGAGAAGTACTCGGCGAGGAGCTCCTTGTCGTGGGGGCCCGTGAGCATCAGCGGGGTCGGCACGTCCCGGCCGGGGGCTCCCAGGAGCGTGTAGGGGTCGGCCTCCTCCACCAAGTGCAGGCGCAGCCTCCACCCGTGCTTGCGGGTCCCCCGGTCGAAGTCGACCTCGCGAACGGCCGCCATCGGCACCGTACAGCCGCCCAACGCCCTGAACAGGGTCGGCACCTTGCGTCCGGAGCCGAAACGGATGCGCACCGTCTCGTCCTCGATCATCCACGTTCCGTGATGTCCGCGCAGTTCCTCCATGGGCACCAATCCTAGAGGGGCGCGGAGCCGTGTTCGTGGGGCTCGATCCGGGGATCGGGCGGCCGACTCGGACCAGGGGTCGGGGAACGCATCACGGGTAGGAAAGCGGGGCATGCTGTTCCACCGCCCCGTTCGGGGGGAGCCGGCGGACAGCGCGTCCAGTGTCCTGTCCCCGAACCGGAGGTCACCCACGATGTCGAGAGGCAAGGCCCTCACGGGCGCGGAGGAGTTCAGGGCCGCACGGGATCTACTGCTCAGACACCGTGAGGACCAGGAGAGGGCGCACCGGGAGTTCATCTGGCCACGGCCGGAGCGTTTCAACTGGGCTCTGGACTATTTCGACGAGCTCGCCGAACGGCGGCCGGATCGGACCGCTCTGTGGATCCTCGGCCAGGACGGAGGCCGGACCAAGTACACCTACCGGTACATGTCGGAGCGCTCCAACCAGGTGGCGAACTGGCTGAACAACCAGGGTGTGCGAACGGGCGACCGGATCATGCTCATGCTCGGCAACCAGGTGGAGCTGTGGGAGACCCTGCTCGCCGCGATCAAACTCGGCGCCGTGGTCATCCCGACCGCCACCAACCTGTCGGAGGGCGATCTGCTCGACCGGTTGGATCTCGGTGAGGTCTCGCACGTGGTCTGCTCGGCGGCCGAGACGGAGAAGTTCGAGACGTTGCGGGGACACTGGACGCGGATCTGCACGGGCTACGTGGAGGGGTGGTTGTCCTACTCCGACTCCGAACACGCCGGGTTGGACTTCCACCCGCCGCACCCCACACGTCCCGACGACCCTCTGCTGTTGTACTTCACCTCGGGGACCAGCTCCCGACCCAAACTCGTCTCCCACACCCAGAGTTCGTACCCGATCGGACACCTGTCGACCATGTACTGGTTGGGCGTGCAGCCGGGCGACGTCCACCTGAACGTGTCCGAGCCGGGTTGGGCCAAGCACGCCTACAGCAGTGTGTTCGCACCATGGAACGCCGAGGCGACCGTGCTGGTGGTCGACCAGGAGCGGTGGGAGGTCGAACGACTGCTGGACGAGGTGGTGCGTTGCGGGGTGGACACACTGTGCGCGCCTCCCACGGTGTGGCGCCTGTTCCTGCAGTTCGACCTGACCGCGTGGGATGTCGGACTGCGTGAGGCCGTGTCCTCCGGCGAGCCCCTCAACGCCGAGGTGGTCGACAAGGTACGTGAGGCGTGGGGAGTGACCGTCCGCGACGGTTTCGGGCAGACGGAGACGACGATCCTGATCGGCAACGGTCCCGGACAGGAGGTGATCCCCGGTTCGATGGGACGGGAGATGCCCGGCTATGACGTGATGCTGTTGGATCCGGTCACCGACGAGCCGTCCGCCACAGGGCAGATCTGTGTGGACATGACCACGTCTCCCGTGGGGCTGATGAAGGGCTACTCGGACCGCCCCCAACTCACTCGTGAGGTGACCGTCAGAAAGCGTTACCGCACCGGCGACATCGCCACCCGGGATACGAACGGTCACATTACCTATATCGGTCGATCCGACGATGTGTTCAAGGCCTCAGATTATCGAATCTCACCATTTGAAATCGAAAGCGTCCTGGTCGAGCACGAATACGTCGCCGAGGCCGCCGTCGTTCCCTCGCCCCATCCACTGCGGCGGGCGGTGGTCAAGGCCTACGTCTCCCTCACGGAGGGGGTACCGCCCGACGCGGACACCGCCCAGGCCGTTCTGGCCCACGCGCGCCGACGCCTGTCGCCGTACAAGTGGGTGAGGCGTCTTGAGTTCATCGAGCTCCCCAAGACGGCCTCCGGTAAGATCCGTCGTGTGGAGCTGCGCCAGGCCGAGAGCGAACGCGGCACGGCCACCGACGACACACGCAACCCGCGCGAGTACTGGGAGGAGGACCTCCCGAGCCTGCGAGACTGACCTTCGGCGACTTCCGAAGGGCTGTCACAGGGGGAATTCGCGCGGGAATCCCACACATGTCGTCTCACTGACTGAGACGCTTTTGGTGCCCGGGAAGATGTGGCGTCTCCCGCCGCCCGGGGCGCACCGGAATACCGACGCCGATGTTCTATGCGCGAACGCCCGCGCTACTGTTCTGGTGACGGTTCTTGCCGCGGCAGCGAAAAAGGACAGACAGGACCCAAGGGGAGCATCATGCCGAACACGAACGACACACGGGTGGCCAGTTACAAGCCGCTCATCGCCCCCGGAGACCTGCTGGCCGAGCTTCCTCTCGGTCTCGAGCGCAGCGCCCTGGTGCAGGAGGCGCGCACCGAGGTCAAGCGTGTCCTGGACGGTGACGACGACCGGTTGCTGGTCGTGGTGGGCCCCTGCTCGGTGCACGACCCCGAGTCCGCCATGGACTACGCCCGCCGCCTGGTCGAACTGGTGCCCTCCCTCCGGGAGGAACTGTGCGTCGTGATGCGCGTGTACTTCGAGAAGCCGCGCACCACGGTGGGGTGGAAGGGCCTGATCAACGACCCGGACCTGGACGACACCAGATCGGAAGAGCGTCGTGTAGGGAAAGAGTGTAGATCTCGGTGGTCG